>NZ_WTKZ01000079.1:0-14334 GCF_011378805.1 Pseudoalteromonas sp. Z9A6 | reverse complement strand
ACCTATGACATGGATGTAGGTAAGGGGCGTGAGCAGGACGCGGAAGCTTTGCTCGACTTTTACTTATTCTAACATGGATGTAAGCCAGTAGGGTAATGCAGGAGCAGTTACCGAGCCCACTAGGTTACAAACCTCGCGCCGCGATTTAATCTTCCTTGGATTGAACAAATTTCAATCCACAAAGATCAATACGCCCTAGGACCTGTAAATTTAGTACACTGTTTTCAGCGTGTATTAACCTAAATATGTAATTATTGGCTTATTGAATACTTTTGTTCTTACTGATAAGTGAAAAGGATTTACTATGGCCATTCAAAAAAAGCTAAAAGAAAAAACGCGTAATTTTATTGACTCTAAGCATATGCTTAGCGGTATTACAGTGGCGTCGTTTTTAGAGTCAACCATAGTTCCTATTCCACTTGAAGCAGTGCTTGTGCCTCTTATGCAGGCTCGTCGAGAAAAGCTATGGCTTATAGCACTAATGGCGACCTTAGGCTGCATAGTGGGTGCATTGTTTGGTTATGCATTGGGTTACTATTTATTTGATGCGGTTGGCGATTGGATTATTAATACGTTTTCGAGCCCTGAGCAATTTGAAAACGTTAAACAGCAAATGCAAGATCAAGGTTTTTGGTTTGTAATAACACTAGGCATAGTGCCTATTCCGTTTCAAATAGCGATGCTTGCAGCTGGCGCGACTAAGTACTCTATTTGGTTATTTTTATTGGCCTCAGGTATTGCGCGTTCTATTCGTTACTTTGGCCTGGCTATTATTGTTTATTATGCCGGTAATGAAGCTGAGCGAATCATTAGTAAACATAAAACTAAAGCAATGATTGGCATTACTATTTTAATACTTGGTATATGGGGATTAAGTACCTTTATTTAATAGATCTAAGTGGCTTTTTTGTCTATGGCGTGTTGACCTTTGTGGATTGAAATTTGTTCAATCTAGGAGGAATTAAATCGCGGCGCGAGGTTTGTAGTGGGCTCGGTAACTGCTCCTGCGTTATTCTACTAACTACATCCCTGTAAGAATAAGTAAAAACCGAGCAGCAAAGAGTTAATCGTCCCTAGAAAGAACCAAAGGGCAGCGCATGTTTGGTATTTATGCTGCGTTATCGCCTATTTATGGGGAATAACCACACGACATAGGCTTTGCCTTGCCTGAAAACTAAACATACTACTGCAAATTTGCCCACCAAAGATCAACACGCCCTAATTATCTCATTGTTTATTTATGTGAGTTTCGTCCTTATTATTTGCACATTTACTACACTTTTTAACGTTTTCGTAAGGAAATGTCAGTGAGGGTAATGCTTTGTAAATCATGAAATTAAAATAGAATGTTTGGGTCATAATGGGGATATTAATAATAAGGAATAACCTTAATGACCAACTCCCTTTTAAAAGCTGCATTACCCTTAAGTCTAATTACTATTTTGTCGGGCTGTGGCTCTGACGATAGCTCAAGCTCTACAGGTTACATCCAATTGTATAACGGCTCTTACAATAGCCCATACACACGTTTGTTTGTTGAAGAAACAGAGCGGTCAGGCGCTGATTTTGCTGATGTAACTACTCGCCATAACTACAGCACAGACACTTATGATGTAAGTTTTGAGTACCTAGATGCTAACGACAGCTATATAACAATTAGCGATCAAGAAATTTCTATTAAGGGTGACAAAACACAGTTAGTAGTAATGAGTGGTAACTTTGATGAGCCTACATTTACAGAGCTTAGCGTACCTATCTCAAGCGATACGGGTGAGTTTAACTTAGGGTTTTACAATATTGCAGGTGAAGATACTAGCTACGATATTTACTTAGCAACTGATGATGGCGTATTTGAAAGCGCGACACTTTTTTCATCGGCTCAATATTTAAGTGAGTTAGATCTGCAAAGCGTTGATGAAGGTTATTACACTATTTACATAACAGAAGCGGGCAGCAGTGATGTTGTGTACGAGTCTTCATCTGTTTATTTATACGATGAAGCAAGTTATGTAGCAATGATCCGCCCAAGTTATGCAACAGAAGAAGGTGGTATTACGCTTGATGTAGTAACCGATAATAACTACGTTACTGAGCTTAAACATCAATCTGCACTGGGGCAATTACGTTTTATAAATACGGTTGATGACTACTCGCCAGTAAGCTTTTCTGCTACACGCGGTACAACTGTAAACACAACAAATACAGTCGCTAGTGACTCTTATACCGATTATGTTGAACTTTCGCCTAATAGTTACAGCGTAGCGATGTACGACGAAGAAGGTACAAAACTAGCTGATAACTTTTTAATGACGCTAGAGCGTGAGCAAAGTGCGGTGGGTATTTTTTATACCGACGCAGATAACGGTTTACGTATGATGAGCGTTGAAGAAAACCTAACACCAAGTAGTTACAGCCATACGGTATCGGTTGTAAACCTAATTGAAAGCTACGCAGGGCAGTCGGTTTCAGATGTTGATGTGTACTTTACACTTAACGGCGAAACGGTAGACGACACCAGTAACGTAGTCGATGGCCTAGATAAGTATGACCAAGAAGAGCAGGTTGTAGATAACGAAATTTACACGGTTTATGTTGTTTACGAAGACAACGGCCAGCAAATTGTGCTTATTCAACAAAGCGATATGGACTTTACACAAGAGGGTAACTACATATTGATTTTAGAGCATGATGAAACAACAAGCTCAGGTTATAAGATGACCCTAGAGCGCACTATTACCGATAGTGTTGAATAAACCTAAACATATAAAGTAGCATAAAGCCTAAGCACTTTAAGTGCTTAGGCTTTTTTATTGAACAAAATTTACCTACTCATTAATAATTAGGTACACTCAGGGCATAATAATTAATAAGAGTGTGCCATGGATGATTTAGTTGGGTTAGCCGTCATAGTAATACTGGTTGTAGTTGCCGGTGCTATTTGCGGCTTAATAGCGCTAGTGCAGTTAAATGGATTAAAACAAGAAGTTGCTGTTTTAAGGGCCAAAATAACACATCTACAAACACATAAATCGATATCGCAAAGTGAACCTCAAAGTGAAGCATCTACGGCTCAGGCAGCGCTTTCAAGATCAGAGCCAATTGCTCATAAAGCACAGCCAAGCTTAACGTCCCAAAACGCGTCGCCACCTGTAATAAATCAGCTATCAGCGCCTCCTAAAAAAGCCAAACCAGCTGAAGCATCAGCCATAGAATTACTATTTAATAAATTGCGCGCAGGGTTTGAAGAGAACTGGATGACCTGGATAGGCGCAATAGCGCTTGCGTTTGGGGGCATCTTTTTAGCTAAATACAGCCTAGAAGCGGGATTATTATCGCCTGTAATGAGGTTGAGTTTAGGCGGCTTATTTGGGCTTGGCCTAATTGCAGCCGCAGCTTATTTACACCATAAACGCATTGTATTTGAAGGCTTTAATAATTACATACCCGCAGCGCTTGCAAGCGGCGGGTTTATTACCTGTTTTGCTTTAACGCTTTTAGCTTACAGCAGTTACGACATGCTGAGCCCTACCGTGGCATTTTTTGCGTTAGCTATTATAGCAATTAGTGCAAGCGCGATGGCGCTTAGGTTAGGCCCGCTATTGGCCGTGCTTGGTATTATTGGCGCTTACAGCGTACCAATATGGGTTAGCACTGGCAGTGGTAACTTATTTGCGCTGTTAATGTATATTGGCTTTGTAAGTTTGTCGGCTGCGTTAGTTGCACATAAAGTACAGCGAGCTTGGTTGTGGTATTTACTATGGGCTGGGCACATTGGCTGGTATTTAGTTGGTTTTACGCTACTTAAAGCTAATACCGTTTGGTTAATGGGGGCATTTGCTTTACTTAGTATTGTAGGGTTAATTGCTATACCGCGCTTAGGTCTAAAACTGAATGTTATTGAACATCGCCCGCACAGTTTAAAACGTTTACTTAAAGTGCTTCCAGATCATGCATTACTACTCGCTTTTATAGCGCCCTTAATATTTACTATGTTGATCAGTCACTTTGATATGCAGTGGCAAGCAATCGGCGTGTTAAGTATTGTATTGGTGTTGTTTTTAGTCCTTAAAAATAGCCGTTGGGATATTTGGCAGGGCGTAGCGTTAGTTATTTCAACGCTATTAGTATTAGGCGCTCAGCGCACGCATCTTTCGCCAAACCTATTTGATGACGCCCTTTTTATATTCAAAAATGAATACGGTTTGGGTTTATTACTCGGATTGTTACTTACCGCTTTTGGGCTCTATTACGGTAAAAAACAGATTAAGCGTTTAGCGTTTCATATTACGGGGGCATTTAGTGCATTTGTAATGATAGCGACTTTATATACGCTTATTCCTAATTCTGCGTTAAGTACTGCATATCCACTTTGGGCCGTTGCATTGTTTGTAGTGGCGGCTATTTTAATAAAGCTCGCGCAGCATAATACAACGCTATTTCAGCGTTTTACTTATTGGGTAGGGGCTAATGCCAATATTACGTTAGCAATTACCATGCTACTAAGTGACAGCGGCCTAACCATTGCACTTGCTGTACAAGTATTACTTATAAGCGTACTTATTAAGCGCTATAACGTGCCTATGCCGCATTGGCCTATAAAAGCCTTAGTTGCTGCGTTATTACTGCGCTTAACGCTTGCGCCTTGGACACCAAGTTACGATGCACTTACGGTATTTGGTTTGCATTGGAGTATTGTGGTTTATCCGTTATGTATTGCGTTATTTTTTGCCGCAGCTAAGTGCTTTGACTCATCAAAACTTAAAATATGGCTCGAAGGTGCAGCTCTTCATTGTTTAGCGCTTTTTATTACTACCGAAACAAGTTATCAGTTAGTAGGGCATTATCCGCAATTTGATTCACTTAACTTTTACGAACAAATACTCCTTACCTGTAACTGGCTGGCATTAGGGTGTGTGTATTTACACAGAGCAAAACTTGCCGGTACTTTAGCTAAGTTATATAAAGTGGCGGGTTTTGCACTTGCGGGGTTAGCAGGGCTTTTTGCTATTAAAACACTGCTTGACGATAACCCATTATTTGAATCACTTTACATAGGTGAGCTGCCAATATTTAACTGGTTATTACTATTGTGGTTAGTACCTGCAGGATTAACGCTTTGGCTGGCCAAGCTTGTAAAACCAATAAATGCTAAAGCTACGCCATTTATATTGGCCGTTGCAGGTGGCTTTATATTATTGGCAATAAACAGCTTTATTCGTCAATACTGGCAAGGTCCTTACATATACTTATCAAAAGGGGCGAGCAATGCAGAGCTCTATAGCTACTCTGTTATTTGGTTAGTAATGGGGGCGGGTACTGTTATTTTTGGTCATTTAAAAAATCAATTATTAATACAAAAAGTAGGCCTAGGCATACTAGCTGCAGTTATTGTTAAAGTGTTTTTAATTGATATGGCTAACTTGGAGGGCTTACTTAAAGCGCTTTCGTTTATTGGATTAGGGCTTTCGTTGGTGGGGTTAAGTTGGTTGTTCCAAAAGATTAGAAGCCGAGTAAATCAAGTTTAACTTTATGAATACTTTATAAAGCAAAGCCCAGAAGATACTGGGCTTTTTGTTTTACGCTATTACTTGATAGCTTTTAACTAGAACACTTTTAACTAGAATACTTTTAACTAGATCACTTTTTACTAGCTTATTATGTACTGTGATTAAGCAGTGCCTTTAGTTTGCCCGGTTTAATTGGCTTACTTAAATAATGAATATTAGCGGCTTTGGTTTCCTGTTTAAGCTCGGTGTCGCGCACGGCGGTAATTAAAATAGCAGGGACTTGGCTTTGCCAAATTTCGCGCAGGGTTTTAATTAGCGTTATGCCATCGCAGTCATTGCCTAATTGGTAGTCCATTAAAATAACATCGGGTGCACCGTTTTGCTTAGCATGCGCCAGTACATTATCTATGTTATCAAAAAGGGTGTAATTAGCCTGCCACTTTTTAAGTAAGCTTGCCATTGCTGCTAAATTTTCAGGGTCGTCGTCTACGGCAACAATATTAATTGCGGCACGGTTTTCTATTAAGCTGTTTGTAGTACTTTTTTGTTGTACAAACTGCTCGTCACCATAAGGTACCTCAATGCTAAAACGGCTACCTTTATTTGGCTCAGAATGCACATCAAGCGGCAAACTTAATAAGTCAGCCATACGTTTTACAACACCTAAGCCTAAGCCTACGCCTTTGTTATCGTCCGACTCAACACGGTAAAAGTCGTTAAATATTTTAGCTTGCTCTACTTCGCTAATACCTGGGCCTGTATCCCATACTTCTATTCGTAAATTGTGCTTCCGGTTCCTACAGGCTATTAATACACGGCCATTATCGGTGTATTTAACTGCATTAGAGACCAAGTTTTGAATAATTCGGCGCAAATAGGTTATATCGCTGTGCACAATTTGTTGGTTTGAACGCACACTAAGTTTAAGGCCTTTATCACTTGATAAAATAGCGTATTCACTTTGCAATGGCGCTAAAATATCTTCAATATAAAAGTGGCGAGGGGTAGGGGTCATAGCGCCTTGCTCAAGCTTAGCTATTTCAAGCAATGCCGACATTAAATGCACGGTTGAATCGAGACTGTCGCCTAGTTTTTCAAAGCTGTTTTGGTTAGTGCTATCGAGCTGTTTTTCGTCAATAGCGGCAAGGTATAAACGTGCTGCATTTAACGGCTGTAAAATGTCGTGGCTCGCCAGTGCTAAAAAGCGCGTTTTACTGTCGTTGGCTTGCTCTGCTTCTCGTTTAGCTAAAGTAAGTGCTTGCTCAGTTTGTACACGGCTATCTATTTGAGCTTGTAAGTCTTTATTGATAGTTTGCACTTCTTGAGTACGTGCTTCTATGCGGTTTTCAAGATCCATGTTTACTTCTTCAAGCGCATTTTGCGTACTTATGTGGTTTGTAATATCTGAAAAGCTGGTAACAAATCCGCCATCGGGCAGCGGATTACCAATCATTTCGTATACTTGGCCATTACGACGGTGGCGAATAAAATGATGCGAGCTGCCATATTTTAAATGCTGTACACGTTTTTCTACTTGGCGTTCTATTTCACCGGGGCCACATTCACCACGGTTAGCGTTGTATCTAATAATGTCTTCTATAGGTTGGCCTACTTCTAAAAAGCCTTCAGGGTAGCCAAACATTTCATTGTAGCGTTTGTTCCATGCAACGAGTTTTAAATCTTTATCAACAACTGAAATACCGTGGCTTAAATTTTCGAGTGAGGTAAATAACAGATTTTGATTAAATTGCAACGCTTGTGTGGTTTCGTCAAAAAAGTTTACTACTTCCTCAAACGCCATACGTTTACCTGACGATACCGTATGTATTAACGCTTGTGCCGACGATGCACCAAGCACGCCCGTTAATGCGCGTTCGCAGTAAGCTATAAATTCAGGCTCTGGGTGTGCGTTGTTATCGCTTAAATGATGGGCGAGTGCGTAATGGGCCAATACTTGTTGGCTGCGCTGAATACCTAGAAATGTTTGCAGTAGTATTTTAAAGTCGTAAACGGTGGCTTTTACGTCTTTATTTAAGCGCCTGGATAAAATAGCCTGATCTTTAGGGTTAACAAAAGCAGCGGCCTGAATTTTATCAATTAAGCGCTCCTCAGCCCCAAGTGAAAAACTAATATAACAACCAATATTGGCAAACAAAGCTATCAAGGTTCCACGCGTTATAAGCGTTTGTTGCAGCTCGCTATCAAGGGTTGTGCCGGCATCGAGTATTGGCAGCATTAAAAATAGTATCCAGCAAATAAAGCCTGCTACTAAACCTGCATACACCCCATAAGCATGACCTTTTCGCCAATATAAACCACCCACAATAGAGGGCAGCAATTGGGTAACAAGTGAAAACGCCACCAAGCCCATACTGGCCAGTGCGCTACTATGGCCAAACCATTGCTGATAGAAATAGGCCAAAATTAATATGCCTGCAATAGCAAAGCGCCTTACAAGTAATATGCGAGACTTATAACTGCTGGTAATTAAGTTACGTTTAAACTTTCTACGCAGCATTAACGGCAGTACCACATCGTTTGAGATCATCGTGCTTAATGTAAGCGTTGCTACCACTATCATTGCGGTGGCGGCCGATAGTCCACCTATAAATACAAAGGTGATTAAAAAGGCGTTGTCGTTAATTAGCGGTAGGGCAAGTACAAAGCTGTCGGGTGAATAGCCGCTGCCAATTTCAGGATGAATGGCCGCAGTCGCAATAGGTAAAATCATTGCGGCTGTTAGTAGTAAATACAGCGGAAAAGCCCAGCGAGCGGTAAGTAAGTGGCGTTTGTTTTGGTTGTCGACCACGGTTACATGAAACTGGCGAGGCAAACATATAATAGCCGCTGCAGCCATTAAAGACTGGCCAATAAAGTTAAAGCTAAAAAAGTTAAAATCGCTCCAGTGACCCCAAATAGACTCAGTTACTTTGTTCGTGGTGGCTTCGGGTAAATTAAAAAGTGTAAATACTGCAAGCCCCGCAACGGCAATAAGAGCAATAAGTTTAATCATAGATTCAAATGCAACAGCGAGCATTAAGCCAGAGCGATATTCAGTTACATCAACTTTGCGAGTACCAAAAAATATAGCAAATAAAGCCATAATTAGTGTGGCAGAAAGCGCGAGCATATCGCCGGATATTTTATTACTGTTTTGCAAAAGTAAAAAGCTTGTACTAAGCGCTTTTAATTGCAGTGCAATGTAGGGAATGGTTGCCAGTAATGCGATTACAGTAACCATTATTGCTGTAGTTTGACGTTTGCCGTAACGAGCTGAAATAAAGTCAGCAATAGTCGTTATATTTTGTTTTTTACTTACCAGTACCAGCTTACGTAAAAATCCTTGGCCGAATAAAAACAGCAACGCAGGGCCTAATAATATTGGCAAGTAACTCCAACTGCTGGTGGCGGCTGTTCCAACCGAACCGTAATAAGTCCAAGAGGTACAGTAAATCCCGAGTGAGAGTGAATACACAAATGGGTGATGGCTAATACGCTTTGCTAAAGGGGTTGTTTTATCGCCCCAATTGGCAAGCCAAAACAGCACACCTATATAACTTAAAGCAACAATAATGAGTACGGCAGTCATGTTGTTATTAAACCTTATTATTTTAAATAGTCCCTCATCCCTATGAGGGATTAACACAATACCAGAACTGAGGTTAAGTGTGAGGGTTGAATTTAAAATAAAACTTTTATTTTATTTATATCTTATTGAATATTAACAGTAAAAATAAAACACCCTTGAGCATTAGACTAATGTCGCATTAATGACCAACTTATCAATTTAATCATAAAGCCAGCTTACAAAAACAGCCTAAGCAATTGAAATAATATAAAAATATATAAAACACGCTTGAATGATAAATGCAGTTTACGTAAACGTTAACAAGCTGTTACGACTATGGTCTCAATTCAATATGTAACCAGCGTTGCTAAATTGGTAAGCGAAGATAAAAAACCACTCATCGCGATATTGCGGTGCTTAAAGGGGAAAACAAAAATGGCTTTTAAAGATGAAGAACAAGCAAAAGCTTATTGGGCAGAAAACATTTCGCTGTTATTTAAACTGTTAGCAGTGTGGTTTGTCGTGTCTTTTGGTTTTGGCATATTACTGGTTGATGTACTTAATGAAGTACGTTTTTTTGGGTTTAAACTTGGCTTCTGGTTCTCCCAGCAAGGTTCAATTTATACCTTTGTGGCTTTGATTTTTGTGTACGTAGTCAAAATGAATACGTTAGATAAAAAATATGGCGTAGACGAATAGGAGCTAAGCAATGGATGTTCAAACACTCACGTTTTTAATTGTTGGTTTAAGCTTCGCGCTTTATATCGGCATTGCAATTTGGGCCCGAGCGGGTTCAACTAAAGAGTTTTATGTAGCGGGTGGCGGCGTACCTCCCTTAGCTAATGGTATGGCAACCGCTGCCGATTGGATGAGCGCGGCGTCGTTTATTTCAATGGCGGGTATTATTTCGTTTGCGGGTTACGACGGCGGCGTTTACTTAATGGGGTGGACAGGTGGTTATGTATTACTTGCCATGTGTTTAGCGCCTTACTTACGTAAATTCGGCAAGTTTACTGTGCCAGACTTTATTGGCGACCGTTACTACTCACGTACCGCGCGTTTAGTTGCTATTTTTTGTGCCATATTCATTTGTTTTACCTACATTGCAGGGCAAATGCGTGGCGTAGGCGTGGTTTTTTCTCGCTTTTTAGAAGTAGAAATTGAAACCGGTGTATACATAGGTATGGTTATTGTATTCTTTTATGCTGTTTTAGGTGGTATGAAAGGCATTACATATACGCAAGTTGCACAGTATTGTGTGCTGGTATTTGCTTACTTAGTACCGGCTATTTTTATCTCTATGATGATGACAGGTCACTTTTTGCCACAAACTGGTTTTGGTGCCACATTAATTGGCGGAGAAGGTGCTTATGTACTTGATAAGCTAGATGGCATAAGTTCGCAATTGGGCTTTTCTCAGTATACCGAAGGCTCTAAGAGTATGATTGATGTATTTGCTATTACCGGTGCATTAATGGTGGGTACTGCAGGTTTACCACATGTAATTGTTCGCTTTTTCACTGTACCTCGCGTTAAAGATACGCGTATATCAGCGGCATGGACCTTAGTGTTTATTGCTATTGTTTATACTACAGCACCAGCAGTTGCTGCATTTGCTCGCGTAAACATGGTTGATACTATTAACGGTAAAGATGGTAGCGGTACAGAGTATGCACAAGCACCAACGTGGATCAAAAACTGGGAACGTACCGGCTTAATTACTTTTAATGATAAAAATGGTGATGGCAGAATGTTTTACACGGCGGGTAAAATCACCGATCCGAACAGTGCTAACGAAGTAAATGTAGACCGCGACATTATGGTATTAGCAAATCCAGAAATTGCTAATTTACCAGCATGGGTAATTGCACTAGTAGCTGCAGGTGGTATTGCCGCTGCACTGTCTACAACAGCAGGTTTACTACTGGTTATTTCGACCTCCGTTTCGCACGATTTACTCAAGCGAACCCTCAAGCCCGATATTACCGACAAGCAAGAGTTACTTGCAGCGAGGTTGGCAGCCATGGTCGCTATTGTTATCTCCGCGTACTTTGGTATTAACCCGCCTGGATTTGTGGCATCGGTAGTGGCATTTGCATTCGGCTTGGCGGCAGCGAGTTTCTTCCCAGCAATTATTATGGGTATATTCTCTAAAACAATGAACCGAGAGGGCGCAATTGCAGGCATGGTAACGGGTATTGGCTTTACCGCTGCGTATATTATCTTCTTCAAGTTTGTTAGCCCTGAGCTTAACAATCCTGAAAACTGGTTTTTAGGTATTTCGCCTGAAGGTATTGGCTTAGTGGGTATGGTTATTAACTTTGCAGTTGCTGCAATTGTTCTTAAGTTTACCCAAGCGACACCACCAGAAATTCAACAAATGGTAGAAGGTATTCGTAACCCTAAAGGATCTGCAGCAGCGCACGATCACTAGGCAATAATTTATAGGCCAAGTTTAAAATTATAAAGCACCAAAAGCCCGACTTTAGTCGGGCTTTTTATTTGTTTAATAAGTAAGTACATTAGATTGGTACATCACCATTCAAAGAGCGAATACAATGAGTGTAGAACAACAAGAAATAGCCCAGTATGTATGTTTGCAAGCGCCTTTTAGCCTCCTTAATAGCAGTGCATGCGAGTACTTTGTAAATCACCTCGATGTTATTTACCTTACACGTGAAAACCAAACTCAGTGGTTACAAAGTGAAAACCCTAAACTATTTTTAATTCGCTCTGGTTTGTACGACCTAGTTGATGGCAAGGGCGATGTTGTTACGCGCTTAGCGCAAGGTGACTATTTTGGTTTTCCGTCGCTATTAACCGGTGAGGCAATTCAAAATAGGTTAGAAGTACAAAAAGAGGGCATAGTGTATATGCTCTCTCAAACGCATTTTGATTTTTTACGCAGAGAATATAAATCGTTTGAGCAATACTTTGTACGCGCTCACGCTAACCGGTTATTGTCATCGCATTATAAAAGTAAAAACGATAGTTGGTCTGAACGTAAAATATCAGAGCTGATGACCCGCACAGCAATTACACTTTCGCCCGATGCAAGTATTAGGCAAAGCGCTAAAAAAATGAAAGAGCATGGTGTGTCGTCAATAATGATAACGCAGCACGCGCACTTAGTAGGGGTTGTGACTGACCGTGATTTACGCAACCGAGTACTTGCCGACGAGGTAGATCCACAAGACGCAGTAAGCAGTATTATGACCGCCAAACCTAAGTTTATATTTGAAAATAACCGGGTGTTTTCGGCGCTGCACTTAATGCTTAAATACAATATTCACCATTTGCCTGTGCTTGACGAAAACCATAACCCGATAGGGATGATAACCAGCACCGACTTACTGCGCCAACAAAAAAGTGACCCCGTACAGCTTATTGGGCGCATATATAAAGCGCATACTGTTACTGACTTAAAACGCTACGCTAAAGAAATTCCCGAACTTTTGCGTAGTTTTTCGTACAACATTGACGACATATCGTTAATTGGTAAATTACTCAGTGGTTTAACCGATGCGCTTACATCGCGCCTGATTCACTTATTTCAAGAAGAGCATGGCGCAGCGCCAACCAGCTTTAGTTTTATTTGCTTTGGCTCGCAAGCACGCGAAGAACAAACCCTGCATTCAGATCAAGACAACGGCTTATTACTCCCTAACGACTTAACCCCCGAGCAACACGCTTACTTTAAAAGTATGGGGGAGTTTGTATGTGAAAATTTAGTTGAGTGTGGCATTAGGCGTTGCCCAGGTAATATTATGGCAAGCAGTGATGAGTGCCGTATGAGCGTAAACGACTGGAGCGAGCGCTTTTTTAAATGGATAAAAAGCCCCACACCCAATGCAATGCTTAACTGTAAGATATTTTTTGACCTGCGATTTATTGAAGGTTCAAACGCTTTATACACGGCTTTTTGCGAGCAACTAATTCGTATATCGCGTAACGACTTATTCTATGCCGCAATGGCAACCGACATAAGTAGCAACAGCGTGCCAATTGGTTTATTTAATAAATTTAAAACCGAAAAAACAGATCAAAATAATAAATACATAGATTTAAAAAAACGCGGTGTCGTAATTATAAATGACATAGTGCGGTTATACGCTTTAAAAGCGGGTATTAGGCGCGCCAACACACAAGAGCGGTTGGATGCACTACTAAAACATAAACTGATCAGCAAAGAAGATATATACAACCTAAAAGACTGCTGGCGGTTCTTAACGCAGTTGCGCTTGAGTACACAAATAAACGAAGAGGGCTTACCGAGTAATTGTATTAATCCTAATAAATTAAACTCACTAGAGCGCCATCAGCTAAGAGAAGCGTTTTACCTTGTTAAACAAGCGCAGCAAGCCGCCGCGTTTAAGTTTGCTCGCGGCAGTTTATAATGATGGATTACTAACATGGTAAAAAAGCTGCTCACTCGGTATTTAAAGCGCCGTAAATTACTAGGTAAAAATGCCTTACAACAACGTTACTTAGTGATTGATTTAGAGCTAACTGGCCTTGATGCAAAACAGCACGAAATTGTATCGGTAGCGTGGGTGATAATAGATAACCAATGTATAAAAATGAGCGAGTCGCAGCACCTTATAAATAAAGACGTAAAAAGCCTTGAGCAAAGTCCTGTTTTTCATGGGATTAGCGATGATGCTATAGCAAAGGGGCTAAGCCTAAACAGTATATTAATGCAATTAAGTAACCATTTTAGCGACTGTATTTTAGTGTTTCATAATGCCATGCTCGACTGGGGCTTTTTAAAAATAGCGCTTAAAAATGCCAATATAACAATACGGCCTAAACTCATAATCGACACACTGCATATTGAGCAAAAGCGCTTACTCCATCATTCAACTGAAATAAAACAAGATGATTTAACCCTTAATGCTTGCCGCACACGTTATGAGTTACCAAGCTATCATTGCCATCACGCACTGACCGATGCACAAGCCACTGCCGAGTTACTGCTAGCCCAGTGTCATCAAATAAGCCGTGGCAAAGAGTTGCAGTTGAGGTCAATAATTTAACAAAACTACAGCATTTACTAATTATTTTGTTAAGATAAGAATTTTAAAAGGATTTATTATGGTAATTGAAGCCGCCAGTAAGTATTACAACCAGTTAAACAATGACCTTAAAGCAGTTAAAAAGTACATTCACAATAATTTTGGTGTGTTTCTTACTATTCTTTACTTACTGGGTAGAGGGCGTTCAGAATTCTGTGTCAGCCTAAATTGCTAAATATCTAGC
>NZ_WTKZ01000078.1:0-14566 GCF_011378805.1 Pseudoalteromonas sp. Z9A6 | reverse complement strand
AACTCGGTACACCATTAAGTCAAAGCATGCTTAACTGAATGGTGTTAGCCTTAGGCGCTTTTTTTATATCATATTGTTACGCTTAACCGTTTCAGCTTTTGGCTTACTAGGCAGCGCAATAGATACGTTTTTTTCTTTTAAAGCAGCTAGTAAACCTTTTTGATCGTTTGTACCAACTCTATACAAGGTGCCATCTTTGAGCGTTAACTGTATTGCACTAAAGCCAGATACTGTATATACCCAACCATCATGAGTAATTCGCATACCAATACCGTGCCTGTAAGAGTTTTGAACTGCTTTTGCTTCTACTACTTCGCTAAGCTCAATACTTTGCCCAGCAACGCCTGGACCAAACGCCCAGCTAATATTTTTATCATCTACTTTTACTGTTAGGCCATGGAACAAAAAGCCCACCAGCACTAAAATCCCAGTAAATATTATTAAAGGTCCATCAGCGCCTAACAAGTTCCACGCAAGCGCCACAAAACCGCCAATCCACGATAATACAAAAAAGATAAACACCGCATACTGTTTATGCTGATACATAATATTCTCTAAATTAAATAAATACTTAAAAGCTGTATACCAATGTAGCACTCAGCTCTGAGTCAAACTTGAGTTTATCATCTTCGGGTTTTGAATTATAACGATACATGTAGGTAAATTTGAGTGATACCGCGCCAATCACTTGGCTTATCAGTGCGGTTTCCGATTTTAAGCGAGAATTAAGACCTGAAAGCGACTGCTCTATACTCACATCTTGATTAAAACGAGTACGCTTAGAGACCAAACGTTCCCACTGCATTGCAACACGTACTAAATAACCGGTTTTATCAATTTCATCTTCGCTCACATCCGAATCTTCATCGGCGACTGAACGGTATAAACCAGGTCCTATATCAATATCTACTTTGTTTTTAGAGCCTTGATATACACGCGCACCATAGCCTGTCGCCACCGTGCTTTTAAAATCAAGTCCACTAAACTCATCTTCTTCGTAATCACCGTAAATAAAAAATGAGGAGTTTTTAACACCTACTTTATAGTTACCTTGCGCTGATACAAAAATACGATTAGCAGTAACATCAGTGCCACCGCTTTCATCGTTTTCATCACGCTTATAAAGAGAGTCTATTTTAAATTGATTACGCCACTTTTCAAAATCTTGGTATAAATTACCTTTGAGCTTAAAACTGGTCGAATTGGTGTTACCTTTACTTAGAATAAAACCAAATTCAGTATCACCGTAAAGCATATCACCTTTGTGTAACTCATGAATTTCTTCATCAGAGAGCTTGCCATATTCATGAAAATCTTCAAATGGATCAACAGCCCAACTTGGGCAGCTAATTATTAAAAAAATTAAAAATAAATACTTACGCACAACACTCTCTCTGCACACAATTATAAAAATAAGCGGTATTGCTTATTCACTCTCTTTCCATAAAATATGACAAAACGGAGCATCTTTATCACGACTAATCAAAATTTTAGCAAACAAAACATCATCATTTTCAAATTCTAAACCAACTAGCACCTGAATAAAGTGCTCTGGCTCTATCTCAAGGGCAACAAAATCTTGCCACTGATCGTCTGGCTCGTCTTCTTCAATAAAGCCTAGGTCTTCTCTAAACTCATTAAAGTCTTCAACATCTTTATCACTCAAGTTATTTGGCGCTAGCTCTAAAAAAATATCATAAGCTTGGTGAGTAGCTTCTTCTACCGTATATAAACGTGGACCCGACATATGTGCTTAACCTTAAGCTTTTAAGTTGCGCTATATTATCAAATCTCATCATCATTTTGATAAAAAAAAGCGTAAAACACTGACTTTTTTGTAACTGAGTCATGCTTTATTCAGCATGCAGCTCAAACAATAAATAACAATTTAACTAACCCATTGAATATCAAGATTACTTTTTTAATTTAAGCTTAAAATAACAACGTAAAAAATTTTATTATCTCAAGTTCTAATTGTTTAGCTTTTTCTCATCTAAATCTAACCCTTTAAGACTACAGCTTTAGCAATAAATTCCATTTATTTAAAAAATACTGTCACTTTACTTAATTCTTATAACAACATAAGCTCAACTAACAGGTCAGAGGAGTGTGTAATGATAAAACTAGAAAAACAAAATGGCATTGCAACCGTCACGCTTAGCAGAGCAAAAAAACAAAACGCATTAAGCTTTGAAATGTTTGTAGAGCTAAACAAAGCCATTAAAAACATAAAAAGAGATCGCAGTATTCGTGCTGTAGTAATAAAAGGCGATGGCGAGCATTTTTGTGCAGGGCTTGATATATCAGCCGTAATGGCGGCACCATTGAATATTATAAAATTATTGCTTAAATGGTTACCTGGCAATCAAAATTTAGCGCAAAAAGTAGTATTAGGCTGGCAGTCACTGAGCGTGCCTGTTATTGCACAAATTGATGGCAACTGTTTAGGGGGAGGATTACAAATAGCGCTGGGTGCTGATTACAGGATTGTTCATATTGATGCCAAGCTTGCCATTATGGAAGCGCGTTGGGGCTTGTGCCCCGATATGGGCGCAAATGTAATGATGAGCGGTTTAGTTAAGCGTGACCAAGCACTTTGGCTTGCAAGCCACGCAAACCCAATCACAGCACAACAAGCAAATGAGCTAGGTTTAGTTACTCAGCTTACCGATGATACTCAACAAGCCACGCAAAACATGCTCAATACATTACTTGAGCGCTCACCCGATACGCTTGCTGCTATTAAACGTGTTACACAACTTAGCTATAAACCAAACCAACGAAAAATACTCGCTAAAGAAACTTTCAGCCAAATTCGCTTACTGCTAAACCCAAACACTAAAAAAGCAATTGCTAAAGCAAAAGGAAAAGCGGATATAACCTACGCAAATACAAAGCAATGGTAGACTATTGCACAATGCATAAAAGAGTTTGATTTGTTAAAGTTAAGCTCTTATCTTTTCTGTGAGCCACTTTGATGAAATATCTGCTCAGTAGCGCTATTATTTTACTATGTTTAGCCTGCGCTAAACTCATTATGCACTTTATTGGTGGAAGCTTTCCTGCACCGTTACTCGCTATGGTTATTTTATTAGTTTTACTCTTATCGGGTATTGTAAAAGAGCAACATATAAAACCATGCGCCTCCCCTATTTTAAATATTATGCCTATCTTTTTCATTCCAGCGGGTGTGGGATTTATTGAGCATCTCGGCCTTATAAAATCGCACTGGGCATTTTTAGCATCAGTTGTGGTGCTTGTCCCTATAACTACTTTATTGCTTGTTAGCAGTGTAATTGCGTACTTTAAGGGAAGAGAAAATAATGACTAATTTTACTTTTTCCGCTATTTCAGAGCTACAGCCTAATTTATGGTGGCTAAGTATTCCTTTCATTATTGTATTATTTTTAGCGCTAAGGGCCGTAAACCAAAGTATAAAAAGCAGCGTATTTAAATCGCTCACCAACCCCGTATTTTTAAGTATTAGTATTATTGCTTTATTACTCGTTAATCTAAATTTGCCTTATACGCAATTTGCCACGCACAGCAAATTACTAAGCTGGTTATTAGAGCCCGCAATTGTGGCTCTAGCGCTTCCTTTATATCAGCAGTTTACACACGTACGAAAAAATCTATTACTCATAGTCGCAACATGTAGCTTAGGTATTGTTAACGCAACCGTTGTGGCATTTTTGCTAAGCATATTATTTAATTCGCCAGCGCAGCTAAGTGCATCTGTTGCCGCACTCAGTGTGACGACCCCAATATCTTTAATTGTTACCGACTCGTTAGGAGGGATTAGCTCACTTGCTGCGGCTTTAGTTATTTTTATTGGTTTACTAGGCGCTTTATTTGGTTTTATGCTTTTTAAACTCATTAATATTTTTAATCACGAATCTCAAGGCGTTGCCATGGGCACAGCTTGCCATGCAATTGGGACCGCTGCTGCTATTGCTGAGCATCCAAAAGTAGGCGCTTACTCATCAGTTGCAATGGCACTAAGTGCTTTATTAACAGCGATTATAGTGCCGCTGTTATATCCATTTTTAGTCAACATTTTGCTATAGTTGGAAAAATACAACATAGCCCTAACATAGAGCGCTTTATGATCAGTTCTGAAATCGAACAGTTTGAAAAATATTACACCATGCTTACTGAGTATATGGTTACCTACAGTATGCAAATTGTTGGCGCTATTTTTATCGTCCTCATTGGTTTGTGGATAGCACAAAAGCTTGCCAAATTTGTAGCCGCGTTAATGACCCGCCATAACGTTGATATTACGCTCACAAACTTTGTCAGTAGCGTGGTAAAAGTACTGCTAATTGTAATGGTTATAATTATTGCACTTGGCAAAATAGGTATCAGCGTTACGCCATTTGTAGCAGCCATTGGTGCTGCATCTTTAGGTGCTGGTTTAGCGCTGCAAGGAATGCTTTCTAATTATGGTGCAGGCCTTGCCATTATAGCCACTCGACCTTTTGTTGTTGGTGATACTATTGAAGTTAAAAATGTAAGCGGCCAAGTTAAAACAATTGAGCTTGGCTACACTATTTTAATCAATGAAGAAAAAGTAGAAATCACCATTCCAAATAAGCACATAGTGGGTGAAATACTTCACAACTCATTTAGTTACTCATTGGTCAAAGGTGAAATAGATATAGCTTATAGTGCATGCTCTGATAACGCGATTAGCCTCATTGAAGACGTACTTAAAGCACATGAATTAGTCGCACAAAATCCGTTATCACAAGTGGGTATTGAACGCTTCGCCGATAGCGGTGTTACAATAAGCTACCGATATTGGGTGCCTACTACTAAAATTATCGAAACCAAACTGGCTATTAACGGTGGTGTTTATAAAGCAATTAATAACGCTGATATTGAAATTCCATTCCCTCAACGCGTCATTACAATTAACAAAGCCGACCTAGAAAGCTAATTTATTTTTATTTTGAGCTTGCATATCTGCAAGCTCATCCTTTACTCCCCCCCTCTGCTCAGAATAAACTCAAATAGTTGTGTTATAGATTTATTTGCCATATAAATAGTGTTAATAAATATCAATACGCACTTAATTTTAATAATAAAAAACAATAATGAGTAATGATGATGCGCAACCCCTTCTACCTAGGCGATTGGCAAGTAACACCTTCAACTAACTCAATTCAACTCACTGGTAAAGCCAAACAGTTAGAGCCCAAAGCGATGGAAGTTTTATTGCATTTGTGTCAACAAAATGGCGACATTGTAAGCAGCGATGAATTGCTCAATAAATGCTGGAAAAATACTGATATTGGCGATAATCCATTACATAAAACTATCACTCAACTAAGAAAAGCGCTCGGTGATAAAGCCAATGAACCACATTATATTGAAACTATCCGTAAACGTGGCTACCGCATTATTGCAAAATTATCTTTTCCGTTAGCAGATCCTATCCCAAGCACTAAAAGTACATGGCAGGGAGGATCCCCTTTCTTAGGCCTGCGTGCATATAACCCAAATGATACCCACGTTTTTTTTGGCCGTACCCAATCTATAGCTACCCTGCTGGAAAGGATATCTAGCCAGGTAAATTACGGTCGTGCTTTTTGCTTAATACTTGGCCCTAGTGGTACAGGTAAATCCTCGCTTGTTAATGCTGGAATTTTACCAAAACTGCTAGATGAGCGAGGCTATAATAGCATCGAGGTTATTTCCTACACCCAGATCGACTTTGCAGATGTGCATAAAAATAGACTTTTTCTAGACTTAGCTTCTGCATTACTTGATTGGGATATAAACGCCCAGCCTGTGTTTGAAGGATTAAGCGCGCAAACACTTGCAGAGCAACTAGAATTGGCAATAGATGGCGTAATTAACGCCATACAAGCTGCACTTAGTAAAGCCTCTACACAACTTAAAACACCCCAGTTATTTTTATTTATTGACCGCTTAGAAGTACTGCTTTCTTCTCCTATATTTAGTAGCGAAACACGCAGCCATTTTTTATCGGTTATTGAACGCTTAGCAATCTCTAAAGCTGTGATTGTATTTAGTGCGTGTCGTAACGACTTTTACCCTTTAGTGGTTGAACAACCAAGTTTAATGGCAGGCAAAGCTCATGGCGCGCACTACGATTTAACACCGCCAAACCGCTAAGAACTCCAACAAATTATTCGCCTGCCAGCGTTAACCGCTAATTTAACGTTCTCCAATGACCCACAAACTCAAACACCACTGGATGAAATATTGTGCGCCGATACCGCCAATAACCCCGATGCATTGCCCATGCTGCAATACACATTGCAAGAGCTGTACTTACAGCGCAGTGATAATAACGAGCTACTGCACAGTGTTTACAAAAAACTCGGGGGTATTGAGGGCGCCATAGGCAAAAAAGCAGAAGATATATTTATTGACCTTAGTAATGAGCAACAGCAGCAACTAAAAAGCGTATTATCACAACTGATCACTTTAAACCCAGATGGTAAAACCATTACGAGCCGCGCTGCACGCTGGCAAACATTAACAAACACAAGCCAAAAAGAGCTTGTGCAAGCCATGGTCGATAGCCGTTTATTTGTATCGCATTTACAAAACCAAGAAGCCTGTTTTAGTCTTGCTCACGAGGCATTATTACGTCAATGGCCGCGCGCAAAACAATGGATTAATGACCATAAAGATGCCTTAGCAATAAAAAGTCGTTTACAACATCAAGCACAAAATTGGGTAGATGAAGGTAAAAGTAGTGCTTACCTCCTAGTGCCAGGTAAACCGCTACAAGAAGCGCAGCTATTACTTAACGACAAACTGTTTAAATTAGATGATAACGAGCATGCTCTTATCAAAAGCTCTGTAAAAAAAACAAAAACAAAAATAAGAGCAAAACGAGTGACCGTTGCTTTATTGTGCTTACTTACATTTACCGCGTTATTAATGAGCTTCACTAGTTTTAAAGCCCAACAGCATGCGCAAAAAAAGCAGCTTGAGGCCGAAAGCTTACTAGGGTTTATGGTCGGCGACTTTGCCGATAAATTACGTAGCGTTGAACGTATGGACTTACTTGATGGTATTAGTAATAAAGCACTTGAGTATTTTACTGATCAAACTGACGATTCAAGTTCACTTTTTAGCTTTAGCGATAATAAAGCACAATTTAACAACCGTTTTCAGTACGCACAAACCCTCGAAGCAATGGGTGAAGTAGCTTATTCCCGAGGTAAAACCGATGAAGCCTTTACCGCCTTTGAAAACGCCCGCACCCGCCTTGAGGCATTATTAAAAATACAGCCTAACAACTTAGAGCTACTCACGCTTGCAGGTGCCAATGCCTTTTGGCTTGGTCAATTAGCTTATGATCAAAATGATCATCAAGCTACAGAGCAAATGTTTAAAAAATACCACGCTTACAGTAAAAAAATGTATGCGCTGGCAGCCAATGATTTTAACTCCATTATGGAATTGTCGTATTCATCTAATTCTTTAGGCTCTTTATACATAGAAAAGTCTCACTACAGCGCTGCAAAAAAGAACTTTACAGAGTCGCTTTTACTTAAAAATAAAGCGCTTGAACTAAAACCGAATAACAAAAATTTACTTCGAGATAAATCCGATACGATTAGTTGGCTTGCAAAAACAGAAGAGAAGCTAAGTAACTTTAATGAAGCAGTTAATATATTGGAAGGTGCAGTTGAGGTAATCACAAAATTGATTGCTAACTACCCTCGTGATGCAAGCCTTTTTTACACGTCAGCAAACCTATATATGCAACAAAGTTATTTACTGAGCTATTTGAGTGATAAACGGATGGCTCATAAAAAAGCCAGCTTGGCTAATCAAGTTATCAATGAAGCTTTAGTACAAGATCCAAAAAACAATAAATTTCAGCTTATGTATTATCGCTCTTTAGCACATTCACTAATGCTATCTACTGATGAAGCTACTGACTCAACAATTGAAAAAATAATTAATTTTTTAAAATCTCAAAATTTTAAAAATACCAGCACTATTAATACACAAATTACACTGATTCAATATTTTATAAATAGACAGTCACCACTCAAAGCGCAGGAGTTATTAACTGAGCTTGAGAATAATGAAAACTACACACATCAATTAGCCAACCTAACTAGAACTGGTGATTACTTAGTACATACAAGAATAAACTTAATCAAAGCAAACTTAGCTACAACTAATAAACAGCGAGAGCAATTTTGCTTAAGTGCTATCAAAGCTATTTCTGAAGCTGCAAAAATAAGTCAGAGCGTAAAAATAACATACCCACTAGTACAAGCTTATACCTGTTTAAACAGAGAAGACGAGATATCAGAAATAAAAGCAAGCCTAGTTAAATTAGGCATTACGAACTTCCAACTATAATTACTCATAAAGGAAATGATATGAATAACACCCTAGAAAATGTCGACTTTCAAGTAAATATTAAACTTAACAACGGTGAAGCTATTTTTAGTTATACAAAAAATGGCGAACCCGCTACTGGCGGTAGTGTTGTAAGAACTGAAACCGCTGGCAACTACAATTTAGACGACGCCACAATTCAAAATGGTTTCGTATTTACTGGCGCTACTATCACCGATATCGACACACAAAAACCATGCGCCCAAGACTTCAGCTATAAAGTAAGTGATAACGGCCACATAATTATCATTACCGACACAGACGAAAATAATGGATCTGTATGCTTAACCTTTAACGTTGAGTGTAATGGCAAAAAATATGAAAGCGCCGATCCTCAAGTTAAGAATGAAAAAGAACTCTAATTAGCAACGCTTCTTTTTAAATTGCACAGGCCTATTAATTGCGGTGCAATTTTTTTAAAAACGCCCCTAAATAAACATTAAATAACAATAACTTAAATCAGAAGGTTACCGAAAGGTTTAAAACCCATAAATTAAATAAACTCCTAGACATAAAGTTTCATTAACAATAAAAATGAGCAACACCATGTCTAACAATAATGAAAATAGCAGAGCAAACAACACCGACAACGCTGTATCTGCATTAATCAGCAGCATTTCTAATACCGTTAACAATGAAAAAATAAGCGCAATTATTAATGTCACTAATGTCATGGCCGATGCTATTTTTATTGTTAATGCAGATGGGGTGTTTGAATCAGTAAATCCCGTAGCAGCACGTTTTTTCAATGTAACGTCTGATTCATTAATAGGTAAAAAATGGCAAGATTGTTTACAAGAACAGTATCGCGATGACTATAAATACATGTTTGAAAGTTGGAAAAACAACTATCAAACACCACTCAACCATGGTCCGAAAGAAGTTAAAATAAGAAAAAACAATGGTAACTGTTTAGATGTTGAGTTATCTATATCATGTTTACCCGAATCGGTAGTCGCAAGTACCCCACTTTTTATTTGTATAATGCATGATATTTCAAAGCACGTTAAAAAATATAAAGTACTGGAAAACGTAGCCAGACTTGATCATCTCACTGGTATTGCTAATCGCTGTACTTTAGAAAAAACCATCATAAAAAATTGGCAAGAGTGCATAGTTAACAAGCAGCCTCTTAGCTTTATACTTATTGATATTGATTACTTTAAATTATTTAACGATAACTTTGGCCATGTAAAAGGTGATAAGTGCCTTCAAAAAGTCGCTCGTGCAATTGAAGAGTGCTTACCATCTAAAGACAGTTTAGTAGCACGCTATGGTGGTGAGGAGTTTGCTGTTGTGCTGCCTCGTTCGCACATTTCAAATGCACAAATGATTGCTAAGCGTATTCAAGAAAAAATACTCAACATTAATTTTAGAGATCTCGGTTTACCAGCGAATGTAAAAATAAGTGTAAGTCAGGGTTTAGCGTGTGAATACAACAATCAATACAGAACATCTGAGGCATTAATATGCGCGGCGGATACTGCCTTATACAGAGCGAAGTCGGAAGGTCGTAATAAATTATGTATAAGGTGATGTACTAACTATTTGGTATAGCATTTATCTACTAAAATAAAAAAACCGCAATTGCGGTTTTTTTATTACTTGAGAAAAGCTTAAATATCGATTAGCAATCCTTCGTCCTTTTTAATCTTTTCGATCACCATATAAGTATGATGAGTACCCACGCCGGGAATATCTACTAAGTCGCCAAGAACTTGTCTATATTCTTCCATATTAGAAACGCGAATTTTTAATAAGTAATCATAACCACCAGCAACCATGTCACATTCGACTACTTGTTCTATCCTTAATATGTGCTCTCTAAATACTTTAAATACAGCTGTATTTGAAGCAACAAGCGATACTTGAACATGCGCTACTAAGCTCTGATTAAGTTTAGCTTCGCTAAGCTTGGCATAATAGCCTTCAATATACCCTTCTTGCTCTAATCGTTTAACCCGATCTAGGCACGGGCTGGCACTCAAATTAACCTGTTTTGCGAGGTTAACATTAGAAATTCTGCCGTTCTTTTGAAGAACGTCTAGTATGGCTAAATCAATACGATCTAGCATGCGTAATCTATTTGGAATTGTCATAACAGAATTTTATGCGGATAAGTTAAATTTATACCCTGTAAATTATCGTAAATCGCGAAATTTAACCAGCATATTCTGCTGAATTTTAATTAGAATGCACTCACAATATCACTGGTAATTTATTGGTAATTAATTTTACTTTAATTCTTAACATCCTGAGGGTTGCTTATGTTATTCAACGGCGATTTAACTACTACTTGTCCTATCAGACAAAGAATCCGTGACTTTTACCGCATAGATGAAAATGCAGTTATTGATCATATTTTACCGCTTGCAGAAGTAGGCGTAAAAGCACGAAGTCGTGCCTGGGAAAGAGCCCGCCAGATTGTTTTGAACATTCGTAAAGAGCAAGATGGGCAAGGCGGTGTTGATGCGCTTTTAAATGAATTTTCACTCTCTAGTGAAGAAGGCGTTGTATTAATGTGTTTGGCCGAAGCACTGCTTCGCGTACCAGATAAAGCAACTCAAGATGTACTTATTCGTGACAAGTTAGCCAAAGGTGATTGGAGCTCTCATTTAGGAAGCAGCGATTCTTTATTTGTAAACGCATCTTCTTGGGGATTATTAGTTACCGGTAAAATGGTTAACTACACAGACAAAACTAAAGAACAACAGTTCGGCATGCTTAAAAAGACCATTGGTCGTTTAGGTGAGCCAGTTATTCGTAAGTCTGTAAACTTTGCTATGAAAATTATGGGCAAGCAATTCGTAATGGGTCGTACCATTGACGAGGCAATTGAACGTGCTGCCGAAACAGAGCAAAAAGGTTACGTATATTCTTACGATATGCTAGGCGAAGGCGCGCGCACAATGAAAGATGCGAAGCGTTACTTTGACAGCTACATGAATGCTATACACTCAATTGGTAAAGCGGCTAATGGTCGTGGTCCAATTAAGAGCCCGGGCATTTCAGTTAAGCTTTCTGCTATTCACCCACGCTATGAGTTCACTCATAAAGACCGTGTGATGGAAGAAATTGTACCAAAGTTAAAAGAACTTGCTCTTGCCGCTAAAAAATACGATATCGGCTTTACCGTTGATGCAGAAGAAGCAGACCGTTTAGATATTTCATTAGATGTAATTGAAGCGGTATTCAGTGATGAAGATCTTGGTGATTGGCAAGGATTTGGCTTAGCGGTTCAAGCCTATCAAAAACGCGCTATTTTTGTAATTGAATGGCTAACTGACCTTGCAACCCGCGTTGGTCGCAAGATGATGGTACGTCTAGTAAAAGGCGCATACTGGGATACTGAAATCAAAACCACACAGCAAGATGGTTTAGATCACTACCCAGTATTTACCCGTAAAGCAACAACAGACGTTTCTTACAAAGCGTGTGCTATTAAAATGCTTGAAGCGCGCGATGTGCTTTATCCGCAATTTGCTACACATAACGCTTACACTGCCGCGACTATTTTAGAAGTAGCCAAAGGCGACAACACTGGTTTCGAATTCCAACGTTTACACGGCATGGGTGAGTCATTATTCGACCAAATCGTTAACGAAGAAAAAATTCAGTGCCGCGTATATGCCCCAGTTGGTCAACACGAAGACCTACTTGCTTACCTTGTTCGTCGTTTGTTAGAAAATGGTGCTAACTCATCATTTGTGAACGCCATTGTAGATACAACAAAACCTGTTGAATCATTACTTCCAGACCCTGTAGAAACATTGCAAGGCTTGCGTAATAAGTACAATACGCAAATCAAAATGCCAATTGATTTATACGGTGAAGAACGTGCTAACTCAAAAGGCATGGATTTAACCGACATTAACGTTATCACCCCTTTCAAAGAGAATCTTGAAACATGGTTTAACGAGCACTTAATTGAGCAAAGCCAAGTACCTGAAGGCTCACTTGCAGTTAAAAACCCTGCAAATCACAAAGAAATCATCGGCCACGTTAAACTGCAAACTGGCGAAGAGATGAAAGTATTACTGGCTAACGCTGAAGCTGCACTTGAGTCATGGTCACAAACACCAGTAAGAGAGCGAGCTAACTTACTGCGTCGCGTTGCTGACATATTAGAGCGTCATCACGACGAACTTGTTGCTATCTGTATTAAAGAAGCAGGTAAAGTAGCTCAAGATGGTATTGATGAAGTACGTGAAGCGGTTGATTTTTGCCGTTACTACGCGGCGCGCGCTGAGGAGCTATCGCAAGATGAGCGTTTTGAAGCCCGTGGCGTTATTTTATGTATTAGCCCGTGGAACTTCCCGCTTGCAATATTCTTAGGCCAAGTTGCCGCTGCGATTGTTACAGGTAACACTGTAATTGCAAAGCCTGCTGAGCAAACAAGTTTAATAGCCCTTCGTGCTATTGAACTAATGCTGTCTGTTGGTTTACCTGAGCATGTTGTTCAGCCTGTTATTGCTCGTGGTTCTGAAGTAGGCAAAACAATTGTTCCTGATGAGCGCATTCAAGCGGTTATGTTTACAGGTTCTACTGAAACAGGCACATTAATTTCTCAAACACTTGCTGCACGTAACGATATTCAAGTACCGTTAATTGCAGAAACAGGTGGCCAAAACTGTATGATTGTTGACTCAACGGCACTTCCTGAGCAAGTAGTTGACGATGTGATCAGTTCTGGTTTTCAAAGTGCTGGGCAACGTTGTTCTGCTCTTCGTGTTTTATTCATTCAAGATGACGTAGCAGATGGCATTATCGAAATGCTTAAAGGTGCCCTAGCTGAGCTACACATTGGCGACCCATCGTTACTATCAACTGATGTTGGTCCGGTAATTGATGAAAAAGCACTTAAAAACTTAAACGAGCACGTTGAGTACTTAAAAGGTAATTCTATACTTCATTACGAGTGTAAAATCCCGGATAACACGCAAAATGGCGCATACTTTTTTGCACCTCGTTTATACGAAATCAAAGATTTATCAGTACTTAAACGTGAAGTATTTGGCCCATGTGTTCATATTGTTCGCTTTAAATCGAGCGAACTTGATGACGTGATGGATCAAATTAACAACACAGGTTATGGCTTAACAATGGGTGTACATTCACGTATTGAAGAGCGCTGTGAGTACCTTGCTAAAATGTCACGTGCAGGTAATGTTTACATTAACCGAAACATGATTGGTGCTATTGTTGGTGTGCAACCATTTGGTGGCCGTGGTTTATCAGGTACTGGCCCTAAAGCCGGTGGCCCTAACTACCTTCAACGTTTAGTAAAAGAAAAGGCATCACCAGATAACGTGCAAATGACAAACCTGACGCCAGATGAGCTTGATTTACACCACTACAGCGGTGCAAATGAGCAAGTTAAAAAGCTAATGGCTAACTCAATGCGCGATGAAAAAATCTGGCGTGCAACACCACTAAACGACCGTGTTTCAGCTGTGCGTCAGTTGCTTGCTAAAATCGCGACGGTAGAAATTATCGACGATTTAGCAGACGATTTAGCATTAACATTATCAGAAGCTCGTGCACAGCTTAACCGCCTTGAAAAGCACATGCGTAAATTTACTACCCTGCCAGGGCCAACGGGTGAGTCTAATACACTTCATCTAGAAGCGCGTGGTTGTGTAGTGTGTTATGCAGATAAGAGCACATCATTTAACTTCTGGGCATTGTCTATCATTACCGCTATTGCCGCAGGTAATACGGTAATTACTGTAGCGTCTGAGCTGTTTTACGATGAAGCTGTTGCCTTTAAAGATAAATTTATCTCTACAGGTGTTGCTGAAGGTGTTTTCCAAGTAGCTAAACCTAATCAGTTACAAGCTATCTTAGCTCACCCTCATTTAGCTGGTGCGGTAGTTGCCGCTCGCTCGTCACGTTTAGGCTACTTTAGCCAACAGCTTGCACAGCGTAAAGGCGCAATTTTACCGGTAATTAGCTCTGAGTATTACGATACATTAATCAAGCGCTTAATTACTGAAAAAACAATTAGTATTGATACAACAGCATCAGGCGGTAATACCTCGCTAATGACGCTTGTTGAAGATGATGAATAATTAAGCTAATGCTTTTTTACTAAAAAATAAAATAAGGCACTGTAAAGCTGTCTCTTGATCACAAGTCTGACTCAAGAGATTTTGCTAAATCG
>NZ_WTKZ01000077.1:0-14664 GCF_011378805.1 Pseudoalteromonas sp. Z9A6 | reverse complement strand
GTTTTCTTAATAATACTGAAATGACACAGATTTCTAAACACTACCACTTGATGCGACAACTAACTTGAAAAACACCGGCTTCGACTAATGATTTATTTGTAAGTATGGCAATATCTTTATCGCTAATCGGCTTTTTCAATTTATTTGCCTCTTCGTTTCTATCCCTTCTCTTACTCTCTGTTACTATACGTTTAAAAGTATCGAGGTCTATTCCGTCAGGAAATAACGAGAAGGATTCCAATGTACGTTTCTGATGTTCCTCTAATGAACGGTAAGAATAAAGAATAGAAACATAAAGAGACTCTTGCCGATTAATATTCAAATCAACTTCATCGTCAAACATTAAAGTTAAGTCTTCTTCTTTAACCTTATCAAAAAAGTCGTCTTCTAACTCTTGCTTTAACTCTTTTAAGCTTTTACCCGCTGGCATACCATCACAAATTAACTTAATGGCTAACGGGTTATTATTTAGCAGTGGTTCTAGAATTTTTCTGCGCGCAAACTCTTGATCTTTATCACTGCGATAACCGTTTTTAGTTAGGCGATTAAATAATGCTAATGCTTCTTCAGATTCCATTTGCCGGAATGGCAACACATCTTCCCACTCTGCATTAATGCTTTCTCTGGAAGTAACCAACACATTTGCGTAAATTAGTGCTTGCGATAACAAGAACTTAACTTGTTCTACCTCTTGCTTGTTTTGGCTTTTATCCGCTTGTTTTAAATACAATAAACTTTCTAAGTTATCAAAAATCAGTAAACGCTGTTGCTGATCATGATGTTTTGCTAAGTGACCAAATAAATCATCAGCGGCAAGTAAGTTAAAGGCACTGCCGATGTGTATTTCAAGCTGATTGCTACTTGAGATATGTTCACAATCGATAAAATACACACCTGCATCAAAATGCCCGCGATTCGCTAATTCCAATGCCACTTTTTTTGCTATTGTTGTTTTACCTAAGCCTCCACTGCCTTTAATTGTTAATAACCTTTGTTTGTTGGCTGCTTTAGCAAGCTTTTGGCTGATATCCGCTAAATCAGATAAACGCCCTGTAAAGCCTTGCAATTCACTTGTATTAATACCTTTAGGTAGTAATGGTTGATACTTATGCCAATGCTGACGGTTTTCTGGTTTCAGGGATTCTAATAACTCACCACTAATATGCACCGATTGAACATCACTTTTATCAATGAAGTGTTTAACATCCGGCCTTTTAAATAGCTGATGTGTTTAACATCCGGCCTTTTAAATAGCTGATGTGCTAATTTATCAAGAGGTTTAAGATCTTTGCCTTGTTGATTTAACAGAGGGAAAACCAGTAATGGAAACTTAACTTGCCCTAGTTCTTGCTCATTCAATAGTTTATCTGTGATCAACACTGTTATTTTAGCATTAATTGGTAAGCTACTTTCTAGTTCATCAATTGCTAAGTAATCACTACAAGCGTTATCGTCTTCAATCAACAATCCACTACTCGTTGTTTTGGCCAATAAAAATAAAATGGAATAAACATCAGCCTCCATTAAGTTACTTTCAGTAAAAGCTTGTTGCGAAATAGGATATTTAAACTTTTTAAGTTTTGCGATGATATCCGAATCATCTATTGGCTTATCTAAAGGTGAGGCTGTAAATAGACCAATTTTATCGTGCTTATTTGGTTCTTCCTTAAGTGGTTGAATTGATTCTTTTGGTTGCTGCTCTTGTTGATTTTTGCATTCAACCAATTGATGTACAGCATCAATTAACGGTTGACCAAAGTCACTAAAAGTAATTGTATTAACTGGGATGCCAGTCAATTTAGCATCAATTGCCTGCTTATCACTTTCTCTTACCAGCGCATAATGAGGACCAGTATTATTATCAAACAATTTATTTTGTTTTACTATTGCAGCCAATAGCTCTGCGTCATCAAGTGAACAACCAATAAAAAGAATAATCTTGTTGCTTAACAGCTCTTTGAACTTGGTAAGCGCAGCCTGATAATGTTCTTCAGCATCTTCTTGGTATAACCGATTATATGATTGTGGAGTAAGCACCATATGCTTAGGATTTTCGATTTTACCATGCAAATGCCAAAGCATTTCTTGGGAGCCATTGCGTGAAAATTCTGCAAGTCGATTTGTATTTTCGTTATCAAAAGCACAAACATTAACTGATTCTGTATGTGCCCATTCTAATACCTTGTCATAATTTAAGGTTACAAGCCTGTTACTTAATTGCCAAATTGCTTGTGGTAACGCCTTACAGCTATCGTCCAATTGAGTGAAATCTATTACAAATTGGGATTGCATAAAATCATACCAGCGCCTGCCTGACAATTGCTCTTGAGCTTCTTGTGCAGCTTGTTGGAGCTTTCCTTTCTTCACAAGCAATTTTACTAGATGACTATCATCTAATAACTCTTCATCTTCCAATCTTTCTGCTGCAAAATTAAGTAGTTCAGGCCAAGATGGAAAAGCCCTACTCCCATCTTTGTTTTCGACAGACATAGAAACACCTGCACCAATCAAAGGAATAACGTCATTGCTAGCTAAGTATTTTTTAAAGATTGGGGAATTAAAAGTTCTGCCATGGAAAATCCATATTATTTTATTGCATTAGGCACTATGCCACTGAAAAGCAGGGAAATTCAAGTGCTATTATACTTTCAACCTGATAACTACCTTGCTTATCTCTCGGCTGGCCGGTAATAGCCGTAGATACACATATATTTCGTGTATCTAACCGTACCAAGCTTGCAATGGGTAAAGATGTTGTAGCCGTTGAGCAAAAACTTGAAAAAGTAGTACCTGCAGAATTTAAAGTAGACGTACACCACTGGCTAATACTGCACGGGCGCTATACCTGCGTAGCACGTAAGCCAAAGTGCGGCAGCTGTATTATTGAAGACTTGTGTGAGTTTAAAGATAAGACTGAATAGCCCCAAAAGCGCGGCATAAAACCGCGCCTACAAATACAACACCAAACCCATAGTCACGAGTTTACCTCGCGCAATAAAGCATAAGCCCCAAAAACGCTGCATAAAGCCACGCCTACAAACATAACACCAACCCTGTAGTCGCGAGTTTACCTCGCGCAATAAAGTATAACCCCCAAAAACGCAGCATAAAGCCACGCCTACAAATACAACACCAAACCCGTAGTCGCGAGTTTACCTCGCGCAATAAAGCATAAACCCCAAAAACGCAGCATAAAGCCGCGCCTACAAACATAGCACCAACCCTGTAGTCGCGAGTTTACCTCGCGCAATAAAGAATAAGCCCCAAAAATGCGACATAAAGCCACGCCTACAAATACAACACCAAACCCGTAGTCGCTAGTTTACCTCGCGCAATAAAGCATAAACCCCAAAACGCTGCATAAAGCCACGCCTACAAACATAAAACCAAAATATTTCTCGGCTTTCATCTTTCCCAAACTCACTAGGGCGTTTAAGACTAACAGTGAAAATTATCAAAGTATTAATTTCACAACGATCACTCCTTTAGTTATGCTAGTGAGCATTATAAAATTATATTGCGAAACCCTCTATGCTACCTCTACTTCGTATCTTGATAATTGAACAAGACCCAGCCACCTTACAAGGGCTTTCAACTAATCTGTCAAAGACTATTCCTAACTTTGAGCGAGACGATATTCATATCGATATTATTGAATGCCTTGAGCTTAAACGCGCGTTGGAACATGTAGAGGAAGATGGTGATATTCAAGCCGTGGTTCTCAGTTGGGATATGCACAACAAAGTGGGTGAGCGAATGTATAGCCGCTTTATTGAAGAGTTAAAGGCAATTCGTCTTGAGCTGCCGGTTTATGTTATTGGCGACGACACTAAAGGGCTGGAGATCGTAAACGAGTCAGAAGAAATCGAATCATTCTTTTTTAAAGATGAAGTAATTTCTGACCCAGAAGCCATTTTAGGTTATATGATCAACGATTTTGACGACCGCTCTGAAACGCCATTTTGGACGGCGTATCGTCGTTACGTTGGTGAAGCAAACGACTCTTGGCATACACCGGGTCATAGTGGGGGTTCTAGCTTTAGAAACTCACCTTACATCAAAGATTTTTATCAGTTTTACGGCCGCAATGTATTTGTTGGCGACCTGTCGGTTTCGGTAGACTCGCTAGGCTCATTATCAGACAGCACTAATACTATTGGTCGCGCTCAAGAATCAGCTGCGGCAACGTTTGAAGTTAAGCACACCTACTTTGTTACAAATGGTTCATCTACCTCAAATAAAATCATCTTGCAGACGCTCCTGCGTAAGGGAGATAAAGTAATTGTCGACCGTAATTGCCATAAATCAGTACACTATGGCATCTTGCAATCAGCTAGTTACCCCATTTACTTGGCGAGTATCTTAAATCCAAAATATGGCATTTTCGCGCCACCATCGTTGGCCGACATCAAGTTAGCAATTGAAAACAATACTGATGCTAAATTACTAGTGCTTACCGGTTGTACTTACGATGGCTTACTTAGCGACCTAAAACAAGTCGTAGATTATGCTCATCAATATGGTATTAAGGTATTTATAGATGAAGCCTGGTTTGCATACTCTTTGTTTCATCCTAGCTTTCGTCATTATTCTGCGATACATGCAGGGGCTGACTACATTACGCATTCGGCGCATAAAGTAGTATCGGCGTTTTCTCAAGCGTCTTATATTCATATTAACGATCCCGATTTTGATGCCGATTTCTTTCGAGAGATTTATAGTATCTACGCTAGTACATCGCCTAAATATCAGCTTATTGCATCGCTTGACGTGTGCCAAAAGCAATTAGAGATGGAAGGCTATAAGCTGCTCAATGCGCTGCTAAATCATGTTGAGGAGTTTAAACAACAGATGGCCTCGCTTAAGCAAATTAAAGTATTAGCTAAGCAAGACTTTATGGAAATATTCCCGCATTTTAGTGGTGATAATATGGGCCACGACCCATTAAAGATCCTTATTGATATTAGTGAGCTACCTTACTCATTAAAAGATATTCATAAATATCTACTGGATGAAATTGGGCTAGAGATAGAAAAATACACACACAGCACCATTTTGGTTTTACTGACGCTTGGCGGCACGCGCTCAAAAATAATTCGTTTGTACAATGCATTGAAAAAGCTAGACAGCGGTAAAGTAAAACTATCGAAATCGACGCGTAGAGCTCGCTTACCTGAAAATTTACCAGCCATAGACTTGGCGTGTATTCCAAGCGATGCTTTTTATGGCGACCGCGAATCTGTGCCTATTAGCAAAAGTAACAACCGCATTTGTGCAGGTTTAGTTACTCCATACCCACCGGGCATACCGCTTTTAGTCCCAGGCCAGCATATTACTGATGATCATGTTGAATACTTGCAAGAGTTGGCAAGCCAAGGACTGACGATTCAAGGCAGTTTCGATGGTGAAATTTATGTTCTTAAGGGTAAGGTTAAAAAATAAAGGTATTGGTTTAATACTATCTCGAGCATTATTACTGGCGGTAGTATCGTAAGATATTGCCGCTGTAACATTGAAGGTTTGTGTGAGTTTGAAGATCAAACGGGCTAGATTTTTTGTTTCCTTTGGGCTGTGAGTTCAGCCACTCGACAACATAAAATGTTGATGATAATTGGCAAGGTATTTTACTGTGTCGGATGCCGCTTCGCTTATCCGTCCTACACTGGCACATACCAGTCTACATAACTAATCTAACTTGAATTATAAACATGAAAAAAGGCGGTAAAACCGCCTTTTTAATGAGATTTAATGTTTAACTATTATTACAGCTTGTAGCTTAAACCTAAGAATAAGCGTGGGCCGTAGTCATTCACTTCACCTAGGTTACCTTCAACAAAGAAATCTTGTGATTTAGGTGCGCTGAACAAGTTAATTGCTTCTGCTTTAACTCTAAAGTGCTCATCAATTTTGTATGATGCGCGCATTTCCCATACGCCTACGCCATCAACATAACGAAGTCGAGTACCATTTGTAGTATATGGTTGGAAATACTCACTACGATATTTGTAAATAACGGCAGTATCAAACCCACCAATTTGGTAGTACAGCTGGCTGCTAAATACATGCTTTGAGAAGCCAGGTACTGAAGCCGACTCAACAATACCGTCAGTTAATTGTGTAGTATTACCGTCTACATCAGTAACAAACGTATCGCCGTATAAGCTATCTTGGAACTCAAAGTCAGTGTCTGCATAGTTGTAACCAAATTTCATACCGATGCCATTATCCCAGCGGTAAGAAAATGAAGCTTCTAGGCCTAGTATTTCACTGTCCTCGTCTGACGTAACAGAGTTGGTGATTGGTAGTGAAACTGTTTCACCACCAACAGTAAATTCTTCAATTACGGTTTGTTGTTGAAAACCGCCATTGAACTGTTTGTAGTATAGGCTTAACGCTAAGATTGAATCTTCGTTAGGGTACCATTCAAACGCAGCGTCGTAGTTCCAAGACATAAGTGGTTGAGTGTCTGGATTACCAGAACCATTTACACCCACTAATAAATCGCTGATTGATGTTGCTGTACCTTCTGTATCTTCTTGGAATGTACGGCTATAGCCTAAATCAGATGGATCTGCGCGTGACATACCACGGTATATACCTGCACGGAATAAAATATCTTCACTGTAATCAATAACTAGGTTAAAGCTTGGTAAATACTTAGTGTAATCGCCACCGCTTTTTATTTTATCTAGTGAACCATTATCTGATTCAACCAGAGATAGTACACCGGTATCACTTGTTACAACATCAAAGCTATTTCTAAAACCAATCGAAGTTACTTCTGTGTCTACAATACGAAGACCAAAGTTACCGCGAATGAATTTGCCAAACATTTCAGTATCGTAGTTAGCCATTAAGTACACTGATGTTGTTTTTTCTGTTACATCAATTGTACCTGCATTTTCATATTCAACTTCTGGGTAAGCAAACACACCATCAGCGTTAGAACCAGCTACAGCTTGTGAGAAACATACGTTGTCGTATGTAGCCCATGATGAACCTGTACCGCTATCTACAACGTTACCGTCACTATCGACATTTGTTACGATATCGCCATCAGATACACTTGATAAAAAGCCTGATTCAGGGAAATCGATTTGACAACCCTGTAATACGTCAAGCACTTCAGTACCAGAGTCTAGTGTAAATTCATTTCTTGAACCGTTACCTTGGCTACCACCATACTGTAGGAAGGTCATTTCAGATGTTCTAATACCACCTTGAATACTGGTGAAAACATTGCCATCTAAGGTATACTCAAAATCTAGTCGCGCTGAAATAACTTCGTTTTCACGAACATTTTCACGGTCAAGTCGTGTTCTTAGGCTATCTGTAAAGTTTGAAATATCTGTTACGTCAAAGTCTGTTAATGTGAAATGAGGGATTTCATCGCCCATATCCCAAGAAAAGAAAGTTTGGCTTGAGGTTCTACCACGGTTAGATATTTGAAGTTCTTCGCGTTCTGTTTTTGAGTACGCTAAATCTAAATCAACAGTTAATCTATCTGTAACTGTATGTTCTATATTTATGCCATAACCTTGGTAGTTTTCTTCACGAGAAAATTGCTCACCCGCTGATTCAATGCGCTCTTCACCTTCCCAATGTAAAATACCGCCTACATCGTTAGTTACAAGTGTTGGACCGGTTACACCAGGTGTTGCTCGTTTTTGTAAAAAGATTAAATCGTGGCGTGCTTCTTTTTGTGTTCTATCTGATATTTGTGCATCAAAGTTAACATCCCAATCAGCTGACGGCTGGTACTGCAGTGCAAAAAACATTGCATCACGCTCATCTGATGTTTCGTTTTGGCGGTAACTACGGCTACTACCAGTCCAAGCATACGGAGTACCATCACTTTCGGCTTTACCCGTTTCAGGATCAATTTTGGTTTGGTAGCCTTGGTTTTTTAATTTTTCGCCACTTACTTGATCTTCACAGTCGCCTGCTTTACTACGATAAAAACCTTCATTGGTATTATTTGGATCGTTTATACACGCCCATAATGAAGAGCCTGATGGGCTAGAGCTTCTGTATTCAGCTTCTGGTTGACTAATATCTTGGCGCTGTACACCAAAAGACACACCTATGGCTTGGCCATTATCAAATTCAAACTGGTCAACATAACTAAACGTGCCACGGTAACCCGCGTCACTTTGAAGTGAGTTATCTACATTACCTTCATCTGGGTTGTAATTTAGTTTAACTTCAGCTGATACACGTTGCTTGCCAAAATCAAGTGGAGTTATAGTTTCAAGTGCAATAACACCTGCAACACCGCCTTCAATCATTGACGCATCTTGCGTTTTATAAATTGCTACTTTTTTTACAAGTTCAGATGGAAACTGCGAAAAGTTAACTGAGCGGTCACCACTACCATTAGTCGCTTCACGACCATTAATGTGTGTTGCACTTAAAAATGGACCAAGACCACGGATAGTGATTTCTGTAGCACCACCGTTTTCACGGTGAGATGCAGCACCTGTAATTGATTCAAGTGCTTCGCCGATAGAAAGTGCTGGTAAATCACCAATGTCTTCTGATGATAAGCCATCAACAACGGTTGTTGACTCGCGCTTGATCGCTATTTGATCTTGTATCGTTCTACGCGTACCTGTAACACTAATTATTTCAACGTCTTCTTCAACTTCTGTCGCTTTTCCCTGATCTTCCTGTGCGCTTGCTGTAAATACGCAAGAACTTGCCATACCTGCGATGACCGCTGTTCTTACCCATTTTGCAACTGGGCGCATTGCAAACTGCCCTGTTGTAGAATCATTGTTATCTCGTGACTTCAACGACATTTTAATTCTCCGCTGGTTGTTGTTGTGTGATTTTAGTGTGTTAGCTTGTTATGTTGATGTATATTTTATGTAACCTTTAACATTAATATACTTAAACGAAGCACGATGATCAACCAATTTTAGATTTAAATATTACCAATAAGTATACCAATTACCATTTATTACCATTACCGAAGTGTCAGATAGGTTTAAAGCGAAGAATACGAATAATTGAGAACAAGGAATGATTAGTAAAATTCAATCAAATAAAACTAGGTACTCGGAGCTAATAACACCCAAGTTTGAAGGATTAATTAATGCTGTTACTTAGTAGGTATTTAAGAAATTAGATTCTGATACCTATTGAGTAAGAGAAGTGGATATTAGGAATGCGTTAGATAAATTGTTAAAAAGTAGGGGTTATTATCTTGCCCCTACTTTATTTATATACTAAGTGATGCTTTATAAAATAGCGTTATTATAAAACTCTACAGGCTCATTTGAACCCAAAGCAACAGGCACACGCAGGTGCAAGCTAGTTGGCGCAATATCTAAAATTCGCGTTCCTCTAGAGGTTGCTTTACCACCCGCGTTTTCAACTAAAAGTGCTAACGGGTTTGCTTCATAAAGCAGTCTTATTTTTCCGTTATCGTTACCACTGCGTTTATCTTGTGGATACAAAAATAACCCGCCTCTGCATAATATACGATGAACGTCGCCTACCATCGCAGCATTCCAGCGCATAGAGCTTTTTTCAAAGCTTTCACAGGTGTAAAGCAACTTATCAAAATAAACTTGTGTCGGTTCGTCCCAATAACGGTAGTTAGCCATATTAACGGCAAATTCACGACTTTGTTCTGGCACACTTAACTGCTTGTTTGTTAGTAAGTAACCGCCATGTGTTGAGTCTAATGTATAACAACGCGTTGGGCCGCCAGTACTCATTACAAGTAATGACGAGGGGCCGTAAAGCACATAGCCCGCGCAAACTTGGTTTGCACCTAATTGGTTAAATTGCTCATCGCTATCATAGGGCACATCACCTCGGGCTAAATAAATAGTAAAAATAGTGCCTATTTGGCCATTTACATCTATGTTAGAAGAGCCGTCAAGTGGGTCAAATGCCACTATAAACTTTCCCTCTGGGTTGGCTCCTACTGCGTGGTCTTCTTCTTCTGACGCTACAGTTCTCACTGAGCTGTCCTCTAGCAAAATATCTTTAAGTAGTTGATTGGCTATTACATCAAGCTTTTTTTGCACTTCACCTTGAATGTTTTCATTTAAGGTTGAACCCAAAACACCGGCCAATTCACCTTGGCTTACTCTAAAAGCAATTTCTTTGCTGGTCGCTAAAATTGTGCGAATAAGTAAAATAAGGTCGGTTTGTACGCCATCTTCTTTTAATACTGTATTTAGTCTTTTCATGCGCTATACCTATTTACACAATTTAGATCGTTAAAACACTGAACAAGCCTTGCAACCATACTTTGCTCTGAATGGCGAAGCCATACGCGTGGATCATAGTATTTTTTATTGGGTTTATCGTCCCCATCTGGGTTACCAATTTGGCCTTGTAAGTACGCTTGCTTGCTAGTGTAATAATCTAAAATACCGGTCCAACACGCCCATTGGGTGTCGGTATCAATATTCATTTTAACTACGCCATAGGTTAAAGATTCAACAATTTTGTCGTACTCTGAGCCACTACCACCATGAAATACAAAGTTAATTGAGTTAGGGGGTAAATTAAATTTATTTGATACGTAAGCTTGTGAGTCTTTTAAAATGGTTGGTGTAAGTACCACGTTACCCGGCTTATAAACACCATGAACGTTGCCAAAAGACGCCGCAATAATAAAGTTAGGGCTTATTTTGCTTAATCGCTCATACGCGTAAGCAACATCTTCAGGTTGCGTATACAGTGCAGAACTGTCTAGGTGAGAGTTATCAACACCATCTTCTTCGCCACCGGTACAACCAAGTTCAATTTCAAGCGTCATCCCTATTTTGCTCATGCGCGCTAAATAACGCGCACATATCTCGATATTTTCTTCTAAAGGTTCTTCAGATAAATCTATCATATGCGAACTAAAAAGTGGTTTGCCCGTTAACTCAAAGTGCTGTTCACCTGCATCGAGCAAACCATCTATCCAAGGTAGTAACTTTTTAGCAGCATGATCTGTATGTAGCATTACGGGGATTTCATAATGCGCCGCAACTGAATGTACATATCTTGCAGCACTTACCGCCCCAAGCACAGCTGATTGTTGCTCTGGTAAAGATAAGCTTTTACCACAAAAAAATTGTGCTCCACCATTAGAAAGCTGAATAATAACGGGCGAGTTTTTCTTTTTAGCAGCTTCTAGCGTCGCATTTATAGATGTTGTACTAACAACATTTACCGCTGGCAACGCATATTGATTAGTACGCGCGTGTTCATATACAGCACTTACTTCATCGCCAACGATTACGCCTGGCAGTATTGTTGGGGCTAAATAATTCATTTATAAGATCCTTTTTACTTTAAAGCTTGGATACAAGAATCGGTAATTGCTTGCCAATTTTCTTGTTCAACCCACTCTTTTTTCGCTATCCAAGTACCGCCAACGGCGAATACATTATTTAAAGAAAGATAGTCCATTTTGTTACTTTCGCTAACGCCGCCTGTAGGGCAAAAGCTGACAGCTCTAAATACTGACGACACAGCTGATACAAAAGGAGCGCCACCGGCAAGCGATGCTGGGAATAGTTTTTGCTCTTCAAAGCCATATTCAAGCGCCATTAAAATATCACCGGTGTTTGATACACCAGGAAGTACCGGCACATTACATTTAGCAAGTGCTTCAAGTAGCGTAGGAGACACCGCTGGGGTTACAATAAAATCAGAACCCGCTTCAAGTGCTTGCTCTAAAATGTCAGTATTTATTACTGTACCAGCACCTACTTTAAGCGCTGGCACCTGCTCTTTAATAGCTTTTAATGCATCTAACGATGCATCAGTTCTAAGAACTACTTCAACCAAAGTAAGGCCAGCATTGGCCATAGCTTGAGCTATTTTAACGCCTTGCTCTGGTGTATCTGCTTGAATTATAGGTAGCAGTGGTTGTCCTGCCATAAGTTCAGAAAAGCGAGTCATAACGTTGTTCCTTTATAAAAAGTAATGCGGCCGAGGTATAACGGCCTTTAATGTTTGATTATTTTGTTATACCAATTGCATTAAATTAATGAGCTATTATAGCGACAAGAAAATAGCTCAATAACAAGGCTAAAATTATGATAAATAGTTGCTCTATATAAATAATTTTTAACGTAGTTAGTGAGTTATTTAATACGCTAAGGTGATCATGTTTTTAATAAAATTGGTATCAGATCCCAGCTTCAGCCATTGCTAGCTGAAATATATCTTTTGGAGCAATAGCACCTGGCTGTTGTATAACCGCACTTGCTGCTTTTGCAGCAAGTTGTACAGCACTCGAAATTGGTTTATCAGATAAACGAGCACCTAAGTAAACACCGTTAAAAGCATCGCCTGCGGATGTCGTATCTACAACATTTGTTACCGGTATTATAGTGTGGCTTTGAAGCGTATCGCCCTCTTTTGTCACTACCGATTCAGGGCCATTTTTAACAACAATTTCTTCAATTTGGTAAGGATTTAAATATTCAACAACTGCTTCTACGCTATGAACGTCATAAAGTGTTGTTAAATCTTCAACGCCTGGTAGGGTAATATCTGCAAACGTAAAGGCTAAATGATACTGCTCTTTTGTTTCCTCTACACTATTCCACAAACGTGCTCTATAGTTAGGATCAAAAACGATTTTAACCCCAGCATCTTTAAGCTGCTTTACAACTTTCCAAAAGTCTTCACGTGCACTTTCTTCAATTATTGCTAATGAAATTCCTGAAAAGAAAAACATATCACCTTGGCTAAGCTGCTCGAGTGCATCAGCATCTAAAAAATCAACAACCTTTTTAGCTGCAGAATCATTGCGCCAATAAATAAAGCTACGCTCACCATGCTCATCAGTTTCTATGTAGTACATACCAGGTACTTTGGTGTCGTGAGCAAATACAAGTTGCGTATTTATTTGTTCACTCTCAAAGCGTTCTAGCATTTTTTTACTTAAATTATCTTGACCTAAAGCCGTAACAACCGAAGTAGTAACCTGCGGGAAGCAACGTTTTAAATACACTGCAGAATTATAAACATCGCCTGCAAATGATTGGTGCAGTGTTGCCGCGCTCATAGCTCTAAGCTCGACCATGCATTCACCGATAAAGTAAATATTTTTCATCTTGGAAGTTACCCTATGTAGTTAACTGCTATGCACATATACAAAATATGTTGGCATAGCAGTTATTATCTAGATTATTGAGGCTTTTTAAGAGGTTCTATTTTTGGAATTAAAATCCAAACAGCTGCCATTGCAATGATGGCTAAAGAAGCACCAATTACAAATGCTGGTGTGTAGTTACCATCAGCAGTAAGAAAAGGTACTAGCGATGTAAGACCTACAGCACCAAGCTTTGCCGCCATACCAGAAAAACCTGATAATGTACCCACTGCTTTTTTACCTAACAAATCACTTGGTAGTGTTTGCACGTTACCAATTGCAGTTTGAAAACCAAATAAGATAACAGCCATAATTAGTACCGCTGTTGTTGGTCCGCCTGGATTTGCCATTGCAAGTAGCGCTGGTAACATAATTAAACAACCCAGCGTAATAGTAAGCTTACGTGTTTTATCTGTATTCCAACCTGCTTTGAGTCGGTTTTGAGCCAATAAGCCACCAAACCAAGCACCAAACATAGCGCCAACATAAGGTACCCAACCGTATATACCAATAGATTTAACATCCATACCGTATACTTCGTTTAGGTAAATAGGGATCCAAAATACAAATAACCACCAAATTGGGTCAATTGCGGCAGAGGCAATGATTACACCCCAGCTTTGCTTACGAGAAAGTAACTCAGCAGTTGTCGGGTTATATTCCTCTTCGTCTTCGCCAGTTACATCACCGTTGTCATCAACACGTCTTTGACCTGTTAAAATGTATTCACGTTCTTCAGCTGTAAGCCAAGGATGAGCGCTAGGCGGTGCTTTAACTAAAATTAACCATGGAACTAACCAAAGGAAACCTAATGCACCAACAAAAACAAACACCATTTGCCAGCTAAAGTAGATAGTTAAATAAGCAATTAAAGGAATAGCAATAATGCCGCCAATTGCGGCGCCAGAGTTAAAAATACCCTGTGCTAAAGCACGTTCTTTAGTAGGGAACCATTCTGCGTTACCTTTAGCTGCACCAGGCCAGTTACCGGCTTCTGCTACACCTAAGATTGCGCGAAAAATACTAAGACTAAGTACACCTTGTGCAAATGCATGCGCAAGGGTTGCAATAGACCAAACACCTATTGATAGTACAAAACCGAAGCGTGTGCCCACCCAGTCAAATATTTTACCAAAGATTGCCTGACCAAATGCATAAGCAAATACAAACACAATAGAAATATTAGCGTATATTTGTTTGCGTTCTAGCGCTGATTCATCAGGAAATAAATCTTCAACAATGTCCGGCCAAAGCACACTAAGTGCTTGGCGGTCGATATAGTTAATAATGGTAGCTAGCGCTATTAGCGCTATAACCCACCAACGTAAGCCTTTAAGTTGCATAATTAATCCTCAAGAAAGTCTTCACGCGCTGGGCTAAAAGTATCAATCAGGATTCCGCCTGTCGGGCAGGTAGCTCCATGATCAGCAAATGGTGGGATTAAGCAGCTATCACCCGGTTTTAAGATTTTAGTTACGCCATCAATGTTAAAGTGAAACGGTAGTGTTTAGAAATCTGTGTCATTTCAGTATTATTAAGAAAACAGG
>NZ_WTKZ01000076.1:0-16250 GCF_011378805.1 Pseudoalteromonas sp. Z9A6 | reverse complement strand
AATCCCCGCTAATTTCTTAGCAGGGATTTGTGTATAAGAGACAGCTTTAAAAGCGCCTTTCTTTATGAGCTAAAATTAATTACTCAACAGTTTGTGTAGCCGTTGGTAAGTTAAGCTCAGCATTGGCTTTAAGCGCTTCAATAAATACCATGTAGTTTTTATTAGCTTGCGCCATAGTAATGCTTTGTTTTGCTTGAGGGTCAATATTAGCTGCAACTTGTGCATCTGTTACCGACTTAAGCGCAACAATTGCTGCATCACCATTATTTAAATTAACGAGATCGACTACCGCAGAATCCGCTGGGTGAGCCATTTTAAAAGCTTGAGTCACAATAGCAGGTGAAACAGTGTAGCTTTGACGTGTTAACTGCGCTTCTTGGCGAAGTGTTAAGCTTTGCTCGTTAGCAACATCGTTTAAGCTCTTACCTGCTTGTACTTCTGCAAATAAGCTACGTGTCTTTTCTTTAGCAAGCTCAGATGATTTTTCATTAACTAAACGCGCTTTAATTTCCTCGCTTACTTCATCCAGCGGCTTAGTAGCAGCAGCTTTGTGCTCGTTAATACGAACAATGATTGCATGCTCATCACCAAGCTCAATAACTTCAGAATTTACTTTATCTTCAAGTAAATCAACTGATGTTAATGCTGTAACAACTGCAGGGCTGTTTAACGGCTCTGGTAGAGCATTAAGTGCTAAAAGAGGTGTAGATTTAACTTCCACTTCAGCAACTTCTGCAGCATCATCTAAGCGGTCTGAAATTTCAAATGCAAGTGCACCCATTTCAGTTTGCTTTTCGTAAAATGCATCTATTTTTTCAGCTTGTTCTAATTCAGCACGTAAGTCAGCTTTAACATCGTCATACGCTTTAACTTGTTGTGGTTGAATGTCAGTAAGTTTAATTATGTGATAACCAAACTCAGAAGTAACAACGTCAGAAATATCACCTTTATTTTCAAGCGCGAAAGCCGCGTCTTCAAATGCAGGGTCCATTACGTCACGCTCAATCCACTCAAGATCGCCGCCCATTTCGCCACTAACGATATCGTCAGACGATGATTGTGCTAACTCAGCAAAGTCTGCACCTTGCTCTAGCTGTGCATGAAGAGCATTGGCTTTTTCTTTTGCTGCATCATCGTCTTCACTGTTATCAATTAAGATATGCGATACGCGACGCTTTTCTGGCTCAACGTATTGTGCTTTGTTTTGCTCATAATACGCTTTAACGTCATCCTCGGTTACCGATTCAACATTGATATCTGCTGCTTTAAGCTCAATGTAACTTACTGAGATAAGCTCTGGAGATAAAAATTGAGATGCGTTTAAGTCGTAGTAATCAGATACTTCTTGATCTGATACTTCAACATTCGCGGCAAGTGCCTCTTTGTTTACAACTACGTAATCAATACTACGAGTTTGCTGCTGAAGAGCAATTGCGCTTTTTAGCTCGCTCTCTAGAGCAAAGTCTGTACCTGCAACAGCAGATACTACCTGGCTGCGTGTCATATCTTTACGTAAATATTCACGAAAAGCATCTGGTTGAAAATTCATTTGACGAATTACTTGTAGGTAACGGTCGTTATTAAATTTTTCACCAATTTGAAAGTATGGTAATTCTAAAATTGTTTTACGTACACTTTCGTCGCTTACGCGAAGGCCTAAATCAGCCGCTAGCTGTGATTGCAATTCTTGTTGTACTAAGCGGTCAACTACACCTTGACGAATTTGTGCCATATAATTAGGATCAGCTGCAATTTGTGTAAAGTATTCACCAAATTGTTGCTCTAAACGGCTACGTTCATTTTGGTAAGCACGGTTAAAATCGGTTTGACTAATTTTAATTCCATTTACTTCAGCAACGGGTTGTTCTGTGGTTTGACCTAAGTAACTACCGATCCCTGCTAAGGCAAAAGATAAAATCACCGCGCCTAAAATTATTTTGGCTACAGGTCCTTGCGAACCTTCTCTGATTTTCTCAAGCATTTGTTTATCTCTTTTTGATCAAGGTATTTTACCTTGTCACATGTAAAAAAAGCGTATCTTACCAGATACGCTTTTTCACTTGAAGTAACTGGCGGAAAAGTTACTTAACTCATCTGTTGTGGTGAATCAGTAACTTTACACTCGCCATAACTAATGTGTTTAAAACAGTGATTAGTTTACTGCGTCTTTAAGCGCTTTACCGGCTTTGAAAGCTGGAATAGTTGCAGCAGCAATTTGGATAGTTTCACCAGTTTGCGGGTTACGGCCTGAACGTGCAGCACGTTCACGTACTGAGAAAGTACCAAAACCTACAAGTGCAACTGAGTCGCCATCTTTTAGCGCGCCAGATACAGATTCGATGAATGAATCTAGTGCACGACCTGCAGCCGCTTTAGAAATGTCAGCATCAGCTGCGATTTGATCGATTAATTGAGATTTATTCACAATATCATCCTCTTTCATTGTTATTATCAAGAGCGATGGTTTTTTAAACTAACATCACTTTTTTGAAAATTTTAGAGCAAACTTTTAATGCCCACATGATTATATTTTTCTTAAGCCTAGGCCCCGTAAGGGCTAGGCTTGAAAACCAGTGCTTAACTTATCATACCGTTTAGATTTGAAAAGCCCTAAAAAGCACTTTTTTTATGTTTTTTCTTGGTTTTTAGGTGTTTCGACCGAAAAACTCTCAACAGGATGCACTAAAGCAAGCTTTAACACCTCGTCAATCCAAGTAACTGGGTGAATATCAAGACCTGCCAGCACATTGTCTGGTATCTCTTTTAAGTCACGTTCGTTAATTTTTGGAATGATCACTGTTTTAATTCCACCACGATGCGCCGCTAATAACTTCTCTTTTAAGCCACCAATCGGAAGCACTTCACCGCGTAGCGTAATTTCACCCGTCATAGCAACATCTGCTCGTACAGGATTACCCGTTAAGCTAGATACAAGACCCGTTACCATTGCTGCGCCAGCACTAGGACCATCTTTTGGTGTTGCGCCTTCAGGTACGTGTACGTGAATATCACGTTTTTCGTAAAAGTCGCTGTTAATACGGAAAGTATCTGCTCGATTACGCACAACCGTCATTGCCGCTTGAATCGACTCTTGCATTACATCGCCAAGAGAACCGGTGTAACTTAACTTGCCTTTACCTGGCACTGCCGCACATTCAATTGTTAGCAAATCACCGCCAACTTCTGTCCATGCTAAACCTGTAACTTGACCAATACGGTCGCCATCTTCAGCTTTGCCATAGTCAAAGCGCTGCACACCTAAAAAGTCTTCTAGGTTATCTTGATTGATGGTCACTATCTTAGTGTCTTTTTCAAGTAAGATATTTTTAACGGCTTTACGACATAGTTTCGAAATTTCGCGCTCTAAGTTACGTACACCCGCTTCACGTGTGTAATAACGAATAATGCCAATAATTGCGCTGTCTTCGATAACTATTTCAGACTCTTTTAAACCGTTACGTTTAACTTGTTTAGTAATTAAGTGCTCTTTTGCAATGTTTAGCTTTTCATCTTCGGTGTAACCCGACAAGCGAATAACTTCCATACGGTCCAATAATGGGCCAGGAATGTTAAAGCTGTTTGATGTTGCTACAAACATAACGTCAGATAAATCGTAATCGACTTCAAGATAGTGATCGGCAAAATGACTGTTTTGTTCCGGATCAAGCACCTCTAACAATGCTGATGCTGGGTCGCCGCGCATGTCCGATGACATCTTATCGATTTCATCTAATAAGAATAATGGGTTTTTAACGCCCACTTTTGTCATGTTTTGAATTAGCTTACCTGGCATTGAACCTATGTATGTACGACGATGACCGCGAATCTCAGCTTCATCACGTACGCCGCCAAGCGCCATACGAACATACTTACGACCAGTAGAACGTGCAATAGATTGCCCAAGTGATGTTTTACCAACACCTGGTGGTCCAACTAAACATAAAATTGGCCCTTTGAGCTTATTAGTACGCTGTTGTACTGCGAGATACTCAATAATGCGTTCTTTTACTTTATCTAAGCCGTGGTGATCGCTATCAAGAATTTTTTGTGCGCCTGCTAAGTCTTTTTTCACTTTAGAGCGTTTTTTCCATGGCACATTAATTAATGTATCTATGTATGAACGCACTACAGTCGCTTCTGCAGACATTGGCGACATCATTTTAAGCTTATTGAGCTCTGTAGTTGCCTTTTCTTTAGCTTCATCAGGCATGCCAGAATCTTCAATACGCTTTTTAAGCGCTTCAAATTCATCAGGCACATCATCAAGCTCACCAAGTTCTTTTTGAATGGCTTTCATTTGCTCATTGAGGTAATACTCGCGCTGAGATTTTTCCATCTGCTTTTTAACGCGGGTACGAATTTTCTTCTCAACTTGCAATAAGTCTATTTCGCCTTCCATTAGTGCCATTAAATATTCAAGACGTTCTGTGACACTTGAAATTTCGAGCACTTTTTGTTTTTCAGGTACTTTAAGCGGCATATGCGCTGCCATTGTGTCGGCAAGACGTGCTGGCTCATCAATACCTGAAACTGAAGTTAGTACTTCAGGTGGAATTTTTTTATTTAGCTTTACATAGCCTTCAAACTGGCTAATTGCGCTTCGGATAAAAATATCTTGCTCTTGTTCATCTACAGAATCAGATTCAATAAATTGAGCATTAGCGACAAAAAAGTCATCGTTATCTACAAATTCTTCAATTTGTGCGCGCTGTGTACCTTCGACTAAAACTTTAACTGTACCGTCTGGTAATTTTAATAACTGAAGTACAGTGGCAATAGTACCGATACGATAAATATCATCTTGCTCTGGTTCATCTACAGTTGCATCTTTTTGTGCAACCAAGAAAATTTGTTTGTCTTTGTCCATTGCCGCTTCTAGGCATTTTATTGATTTTTCACGGCCAACAAAAAGCGGGATCACCATGTGCGGGTATACCACAACATCGCGCAGTGCAAGGACTGGGATTTCGACTCGGTCGGTTCTCTCAAGCGTCATTATAGTTTCTCTTCGCACTTCATTTATTTTAAAGATTACTCAAGTATATGGGGATAACCTAATTAAAGTTCAACAATTTTCCCTAACTCGATTAAATTAATTATAAAAAAAGGAGCCTAAGGCTCCTTTTTCCATTCAAATAGCTTAAAAACTATTCTGATGCAGCTTTATCTTGTTTATTATTTTCATAAATCAAGATTGGATCTGACTCACCTTTAATAACGGTTTCATCGATAACCACTTTGCTTACATCATCCATTGAAGGAAGCTCGTACATAGTATCAAGTAGTACACCTTCAACAATTGAACGAAGACCACGTGCGCCTGTTTTACGCTCCATTGCTTTGTGGGCAATTGCAGCTAAGGCATCATCGCGAAACTCAAGTTCAACGTCTTCCATACCAAACAATACTGAAAACTGTTTAGTAATCGCGTTTTTAGGTTCACTCAATATTTGTACAAGAGCTGCTTCATCAAGTTCTGTTAGCGTAGCCACTACCGGCAAACGACCTATAAACTCAGGAATTAAGCCATATTTAACTAAATCTTCTGGCTCTACATCTTTAAATGTTTCACTTAAAGAACGACTCGCCGCAGACTCTTTTACGCTAACGCCAAAACCGATACCGGTGTTTTTATGGCTACGTTGCTCAATTACTTTATCTAGGCCTGAAAATGCACCACCACAAATAAACAAGATTTTAGATGTATCTACTTGTAAAAACTCTTGCTGTGGATGTTTACGACCACCTTGCGGTGGAACAGAAGCAACGGTGCCTTCAATCAGTTTAAGTAGCGCCTGTTGAACGCCCTCGCCTGATACGTCACGCGTAATTGAAGGATTATCTGATTTACGAGAAATCTTGTCAATTTCATCGATGTAGACAATACCGCGCTGTGCTTTTTCAACATCGTAATCGCACTTTTGTAAAAGCTTTTGAATGATGTTTTCAACATCTTCACCTACATAACCTGCTTCGGTTAATGTAGTGGCATCGGCCATAGTAAACGGCACGTCAAGTAGGCGCGCTAATGTTTCTGCAAGTAATGTTTTACCACTACCTGTTGGGCCGATAAGCAAAATATTACTTTTACTTAATTCAATGTCTTGCTTAGTCGATTGGTTACGTAGGCGTTTATAATGGTTATAAACGGCAACAGACAATACTTTTTTAGCATGATCTTGACCAATAACATAATCGTCTAAGTGTTTACGAATTTCTTTTGGTACAGGTAGTTTGTCAGACGTATCATGCTTAGGAGCAATGTCTTTGATCTCTTCCCTGATAATATCGTTACACAACTCTACACATTCATCACAAACGTATACTGAAGGGCCTGCAATTAATTTACGCACTTCATGTTGGCTTTTGCCACAAAAAGAGCAGTATAACAATTTATTACTTTTGTCGCCGTCTGTAGGAGTGTCAGACATTCAGCTACCTCATTTTATTACGTTGGCCACCAAAACTATTGGCGGCTATTTCAATACGCTTTAACTATACCAAAATTTATTGGTTTTCGCATAGTAACTCAAAGTGGCAAACAGGTAGTCCTGCTTACCAAGCGCTTACTTTTTGTCGCGATTTGTAAACACAGAGTCTACCAAACCGTAATCTACAGCTTGCGAAGCACTCATGAAGTTATCACGATCTGTGTCTTTAGAGATAATATCCAATGGTTGGCCTGTATGCTCAGCCATTAAGCGGTTAAGCTTATCTTTAATAGACAGAATTTCTTTAGCGTGTATTTCAAAGTCAGATGCTTGACCTTGGAAACCACCTAATGGTTGGTGAATCATCACACGTGAGTTTGGTAGGCAAAAACGCTTACCTTTAGCACCAGCAGTAAGCAAAAAAGCACCCATGCTTGCAGCTTGACCTACACATATTGTACTTACATCTGGTTTGATGAAGTTCATTGTGTCGTAAATAGCCATACCCGCAGTTACTGAACCACCTGGTGAGTTGATATATAAAAAGATATCTTTATCAGGGTTCTCTGATTCTAAAAATAGCATTTGCGCTAAGATCAGATTTGCCATGTTGTCTTCAACTTGACCTGTTAAAAAGATAATACGCTCTTTTAATAATCTCGAATAAATATCATACGAGCGCTCGCCTTTTGGTGTTTGTTCAACAACCATTGGGACCAATGCATTTAGGGGATCTGTAATACCAGTATTCATACTTATTTAATTCCTTATGCGCTTATACTTATCCTTATTATAAGGAAGCATAGTTATCGTTTTTCGCAAATTTAGAGCCAAAAACTAAAATGGCCCGGGCACGCTGTATAAACAGTGTAACACGAGCCATTTAATCGTTAGCGAGAGCTTAAGTCAATGACTTATTAAGCACCTTGCTGTGGATTCATGATGTCATCAAATGCTTTTTCAACATCAGTAACAACTGCTTTAGCTAAAATAGCTTCAACAGCTTGCTCTTCCATTGCTACATTACGCATTTGCTGCATAAGTTGATCATTACCTTTGTAGTATTCTACTACTTCAGTTGGATCTTCGTATGCAGAAGCTACTGTTGCGATTAATGCTTCAACTTTAGCATCATCAACTTTGATGTCGTTAGCTTTAATCACTTCACCTAATAAAAGGCCAGTTTTTACACGTGTTACAGCTTGCTCGTGGAACAATTCAGCTGGAAGCTCTGGCATGTTTTGAGCGTCGCCGCCAAAACGTTGAGCTGCTTGCTGACGTAGAGCATCAACTTCTTGATCAACAAGTGCTTTAGGCACTTCGATTTCGTTGTTAGCTAAAAGACCTTTGATTGCTTGGTCTTTAACGCTTGCTTTAACCGCTTGGTCTAGCTCACGTGTCATGTTCTTTTTAACTTCTTCTTTAAGCGCGTCTACGCCGCCTTCGGTAACACCGAATTTAGTTGCAAATTCTTCGCTTAATTCTGGTAATTCTTGCGCTTCAACTTTTTTCACTGTGATAGTGAATTGAGCCGCTTTACCTTTTAAGTTTTCAGCGTGGTAATCATCAGGGAAAGTCACATCAGCAACTACTTCTTCGCCTGCTTTTTTACCTACGATGTTATCTTCAAAACCTGGGATCATACGACCTTGGCCAAGTTCTAATGGGAAGTCTTCAGCTTTGCCGCCTTCAAATACTTCACCGTCGATAGTACCTACGAAATCAACTGTTACACGGTCGTTTTCGCCAGCAGCTGCATCAACATCAGCCCACGCTGCGTGTTGCTTACGAAGTGTTTCTAGCATGTTAGCTAAATCTTCGTCAGTTACTGTTACTGCTGGTTTTTCAACAGTAATTTTATCTAAACCTTGAACTTCAACTTCAGGGTAAACTTCAAACGTTGCTGAGAATTCTAAATCTTTACCTGCTTCAAGTGATTTAGGAGCGAATGTAGGCGCGCCAGCTGGGTTGATTTTTTCAGAAACGATTGCTTCAATGTAATTACGTTGCATTACTTCGCCAGCAACTTCTTGACGAACTGCAGGGCCAAAACGCTTGTTAATTACAGATACTGGAACTTTACCAGCACGGAAACCATCTATACGCTGTGTTTTTGACAGTTGTTGTAGGCGTTTTTTTACTTCGGTCTCAACGTTCTCTGAAGGAACGGTGATAGTTATACGGCGCTCAAGGCCTTGGGTCGTCTCAACAGAAACTTGCATGATTTACCTCAATATTCAATTTTGGCGACTGTTCGCCTTCCTTTACAAACAAAGTGTTCTGCATGAGTCTTGATAAAGTTTAAGCGGTTTTTCACACTTAAAAGCATCCGTCGCTACCATGAGACACCATTGCTGCTTTGCCCTTCGGGCACTATGTTAAACAATAGACGCGGCATTATAACCTAATATTTATGATAGTCGAGTATAGGGGGCAATTATTTGGACTAGATAAGGGACTATAAAGACTAACTGAATAAAAAACAGGCTAACTACGGACTAAATAGAATAAAATAGAAATTATTTAATAGAATTATAGGCTAACAGATTTAGATTTATAAATTAGAGGAATTTACTTATTGTTCTTATTAGATAAGAAAATGGTCGGCGATGCAGGATTTGAACCTGCGACCCCTTGGACCCAAACCAAGTGCGCTACCAAACTGCGCTAATCGCCGACATTGAAGAGTTAACTTCTTTTTTCATACTGAACACTTAAACTGAGAGTTTAAGACCATTTTAAGAAAATGGTCGGCGATGCAGGATTTGAACCTGCGACCCCTTGGACCCAAACCAAGTGCGCTACCAAACTGCGCTAATCGCCGATATTCGTTGTAAATGGGGTGACTGATGGGGCTCGAACCCACGACAACCGGAATCACAATCCGGGGCTCTACCAACTGAGCTACAATCACCGCTATATTTGCATGTTTTCAAATGGTGCACCCAGAAGGATTCGAACCTTCGACCGACGCCTTAGAAGGGCGTTGCTCTATCCAGCTGAGCTATGGGCGCATCGAAAACTTCATAGTTTACCAATAAGCTATTCGATTATAAAAAATTATAAAAAAATGGTCGGCGATGCAGGATTTGAACCTGCGACCCCTTGGACCCAAACCAAGTGCGCTACCAAACTGCGCTAATCGCCGAAACTTATTATTGCTAGCGAGTGACCTCGTTGACAACGGGGTGCATAATAGTGATTTGACGGGGTTAGGTCAAACGTTTTTTTAAGAAAACCAATCAAGTGCTCATTTTTAGTGCACAATGGTTAAATATTACAATGGTCGGCTGAATTTTAAACTATTTAACAGCTCAAACGTTATATACCTTAAAAGCAACTTGGCGCTGCTATGCTTTTCTGCGAAAATAGTAGGCACATTATAAAACGAGTTAAATAAAGAGCGTATTTTTCTTTATTAGCATTTTTACCCCTATTTTATTATGCATTCGTTTTTAGAGTATCGGTATCTAGTTAATTAACCCCAATTAAAGGTCACCCATGACGGCAAACATCATTGATGGTAAGGCAATCGCAAAACAAGTACGTAGCGCTGTAGCAGAACGCGTAAGTGAACGTGTAGCAAATGGTTTACGTGCACCAGGACTTGCAGTAGTACTTGTAGGACTTGATCCAGCAAGCCAAGTTTATGTTGGTTCAAAACGTAAAGCCTGTGAAGAAGTAGGTTTTATCTCTAAATCATTTGATTTACCAGCAGACACACAAGAGCAAACTCTTTTAGATTTAATTGACGAGCTAAATAATGATGCCGAAGTTGATGGAATTTTAGTGCAGTTACCACTGCCAAAAGGTCTTGATGCTGAAAAGATTTTAGAACGTATTACCCCACATAAAGATGTTGATGGATTTCATCCATATAACATTGGTCGATTAGCACAGCGTATGCCTGCCCTTCGCCCATGTACGCCTAAAGGTATTATTACATTACTTGATTCAACGGGTGTACGTTATAAAGGGATGCATGCAGTTGTCGTTGGCGCGTCAAATATTGTTGGTCGTCCAATGTCGTTAGAGCTTTTATTAGCAGGTTGTACTACCACTGTGTGTCATAAGTTTACTCAAGACTTAGAAACACATGTTCGCCGCGCTGACTTATTAGTTGTGGCTGTCGGTAAACCTGAATTTATACCGGGAGATTGGATAAAAGAAGGCGCTATTGTTATCGATGTGGGCATTAACCGCTTAGATACGGGTAAATTAGTCGGTGATGTTCAATACAGTGTGGCCGAACAAAAAGCGCATTTTATTACACCTGTACCAGGTGGCGTTGGCCCGATGACTGTCGCAAGCTTAATTGAAAACACACTTGAAGCGTGTGAAAAGTATCACAGCTAAGCTGTTAAAAAATCAAAAAAGGGTTGCCGTTTGGCAACCCTTTTTTAGTTTGACCTGAATTACTTTAAACGCTTACGCTTTACGCCACGTTGTTTTACCAGCTGAATCTTCAAGTATTACACCTAATGCATTAAGTGCATCGCGAGCTTCATCAGCAGCAGCCCAGTCCTTACTAGCACGTGCTTCATTACGTTTTACAATTAATGCTTCAATTGTCGCAACTTCGTCGTCATCTTGCCCACCTTGTAAAAAAGCTTCCGGTGCTTGTTGAGCAACACCTAACACTTCACCAAGGCTACGCAGTATAAACGCTAACTTGCCAGCTTGACCTGCGTCACTTTCTTTTACGCGGTTTAATTCTTTAGCAAGTTCGAACAACACAGGTAGTGCTTCTGGTGTATTAAAGTCATCATTCATTGCTTTTCTAAATTTAGCAACAAACTCATTGCCTTCTAAATCGCATTCTACCGGTACGACATCACGAAGCGCTGTATAAATGCGTTCAAGTGATGAGCGCGCTTGGTCTAAATTCTCTTGCGAGTAATTTAATTGGCTGCGGTAATGCCCTGAAATTAAAAAGTAACGAACAGATTCGGCATCGTATGCTTTTAAAACTTCACGCACAGTAAAAAAGTTATCTAACGACTTAGACATTTTTTCTTTATTTACTTGCACCATGCCAGTATGTATCCATGTATTTACATACTTGCCGTTGTTTGCACAGCACGACTGGGCAATTTCGTTTTCATGATGTGGAAACTGTAAATCAGACCCCCCACCGTGAATATCAAAATGCTCACCTAAGTGTTTTGAGCTCATTGCCGAACATTCAATATGCCAACCAGGACGCCCTTCACCCCACGGTGATGACCATGATGGCTCACCTGCTTTGGCTTTTTTCCATAACACAAAATCAAGTGGATCGTCTTTATCTTGCGCTACTTCAACGCGAGAGCCCGATTGCAGCATAGTTAAATCTTGCTGAGAAAGCGCACCGTATTGCTCAAACGTTGATACATCAAACAATACATCGCCATCAGCTGCAACATAGGCATGGCCCTTTTCAATCAAGCGCTTAACCATAACGATAATTTCATCCATATGGCTTGTAACTGTTGGTTCAATATCTGGGCGTAGCATATTTAGGCTATCAAAATCTTCATGCATCGCTTTAGTCATGCGCACAGTTAAATCGTTTATTGACTCATCATTTTCATTTGCGCGTTTAATTATTTTATCGTCGATATCTGTAATGTTACGTACATATTTTAAATCGTAACCAATATGACGTAAGTAGCGCACAATAACGTCAAAACCAACAAAAGTACGAGCGTGTCCAATATGGCAGTAATCATAAATGGTGATACCACACACATACATGTCGATTTTGCCTTCGACCATAGGTTTAAATTGCTCTTTTTGTCGCGTGAGTGTGTTGTATATATTTACCATTTACTTTGAGTCCTTGACTATTTACTTGAACAGTTATGTTACCACTTGAAAAGCCCCTGCTCTAGCGCTTTATAACAAACCAAACATCTACTTTGTTAATCTTAGCCAACTACGATAAAATAGCGCCAATATTTAAACCAGATATAGGAAAACACATGGTTGTTCTACACACCAATTTTGGTGACATCACCATTAAAATGTTTGAGCAAGAAGCTCCAAACACTGTTAAAAACTTTTTAGAGTATGCAAATGCTGATTTTTTCAACGGCACTATCTTTCATCGTGTAATCGATGGTTTTATGGTTCAAGGCGGTGGTTTTGTACCAGGTATGGAACAAAAAGAAGTTAACGACCCAATTAAAAATGAAGCTAATAATGGCCTATCTAACAAGATAGGTACTTTAGCAATGGCACGTACACCTGATCCTCATTCAGCTACAGCGCAGTTTTTCATTAACGTGAATAACAACGACTTTTTAAACCACAGCAGCGAAACATCGCAAGGCTGGGGTTACTGTGTTTTTGCTGAAGTAGTAGAAGGTATGGACGTAGTAAATAAAATAAAAGGCGTAGCAACAGGTAGTACTGGTTTTCACCAAGACGTGCCTCTTGAAGATGTGATCATCGAAAGCGTTACTGTTAGCTAATAGTAAGTTTACCCACGTAATGTGGAGTATCAGCGGGCATTTACGCAATGTGTATACGCCCGCTTTATTTATATCGAAAAGACTGACCTATGACTCGCCAAACTTACTTTATTGCAGATTTACACCTAAGCGAAAACCGCCCCGACATTAGCGCTGCATTTTTTGACTTTTTAAATACGCATATACTAAATAAAGATGTAGATGCACTTTATATTTTGGGTGATTTTTTTGAAGTATGGGTTGGAGATGACTACATTACAGCGCTGAGTGCCGATGTAGCAAAGCATTTAAGCGCCGTTAATGATGGTGGGACACCTGTTTATTTTATACATGGCAATCGTGATTTCATCATGCGCAAGCAATATGCAGACATGGCCGCAATGACTTTACTCGATGAACAAACAGTCATTGATTTATATGGTACGCCTACCGTTATTTTACATGGCGACGAAATGTGCACTCAAGATACTGAGTATCAAAAATTTCGTAAAAAAAGCCGTGGTTGGTGGTGGCCAAAACTAATGCTTGCAATGCCACTTTGGTATCGTAAAAAAATAGCGCGTAATGCCCGTGAAAAAAGTAAGTTGAGCCAAGCTGATAAACCTATCGAAATTTTAGACGTTGTAGATGAAGCCGTGCTTGCCACCTTTGCCAAACATAACGTTACTAATATGATTCATGGTCATACTCACCGCCCTAATGTTCATAACTATAAAGTTAATGAACAAACGCTTACTCGTACAGTGCTAGGTGACTGGTATACCCAAGGCTCTTATTTAGTCGTTACCCCTCAATCACAAGAATTAATTAGCACGCCTTTCGCATAATTTAAAATCCTGACTATTATTTAACTATATATTTGAATAATAGTGAGAGGTTTAATGATTAAGCTGTTAATTTTCATCGTAGTAATTGCCATTCCTACCAAAGTATTTAGCGAGCAAACATGGCAAATTGTTACTGAAAACTACCCTCCCTATTTTAGCGAAAACCTTCCTGATAACGGTTGGTTATATGAAATCACTCAATCAGCCCTTAAAACTCAAGGCATTAATAGCGAAGCCGAGTTTACGACATGGGACCGCGCCCTAAAGCTATTAGAAAAAAAGAGAAAAACAGCTATTTTAGGCGCTTTTTATTCATTAAAAAGAAATGAAGTTTTTTACTACTCTCGCCCACTTGCAGTTGCTCATTCAGGAATTTTTAAACGCAAAGAGAGTGCTATTAACTTCGATGGTACAGTTCAGTCATTAACACCTTATAGTATTGGTACAGAAGACAATGCCTTTGTAAGCCAAGAGTTTGCTAGAAATACTGAGCTGGCAATAACATCCACTAAAAGCCTTCCTACAAGTTTATACCTGCTACAACAAGGACGTATTGATTTGGTCGCAGGTACTAAAGAGGTTGGAAATTATTGGCTTGAACACACTAAAACCGAAGATTCAGATGATAATAATATTGAGTACTTATTGCCAGATCTTGCTTCTCATAAACTATATTTAGTTGTCTCTAAATCAAATTACAGGGCAAAAGAGTACTTACAAAAATTTAATAGAGGGATTGATATAATAATTGAAAACGGAAGCATTGCTGAAATCATGAAGAAACACAATTTCAGCAATCAAAAAACAGCTGAATACATTAATTTTTTAAAAGAAAATTAGCTTTATGCTATTGGCAGGCCACTATGAAACTTAAAATTTTCATCCTGTGATGAAATTAATTCGGCTTCAATCTCGCCAAATTCTTTAACTCGTTCGGTAATATCAAAATCAGCAATTTCTTGCGCTAAAGTTAGATAATCTTGGTAATGACGGGCTTCAGAGCGCAGCAGCGAAATATAAAAATCACCTAAACGTTTGTCAACATGCGGCGCAAGCTTTGCGAAACGCTCACACGAACGCGCCTCAATGTAAGCGCCTACAATTAATTTATCAACAAGGGCGTTTGGCTCAAACGTTTTAACATGACGAAGCATGCCTTTTGCATAACGACATGGTGTAATGCTTTGGTACTCTACACCGTACTCGTCCATAATTTCGAGCACTTGGTAAAAATGATGCAACTCTTCTTTTATCAACAATACCATTTTATCAATTAAATCTTGTCCATATGGCGAATTAGATTTAGGAATTATTGATTTAGTTAGCTTATTTTTAGCCGCGAGATCACGCCAATTTCCTTCACGCTTATAAATAAGCGATTCAAATGGCTTTAGCCACTCGAGTAAGGCATCACTGCCCTCTTTATCAACAGCGTATTTACGTATTAAAAACATCGCACTTTGAGCCGCTTTTAACTCACAAATTAAGTGATCGATTAAGATTACTGATAAGTTCTCTTTTTTAATTGCCTGCTCCACCCACTGCTGTGGGGTTGTACACACTAAAAAGTTATTGATCGGCTCTAAAAGTTGGCTATGTGGCACGTTGACTGCTCATTACTAAATAAATTTGATAGAGCGTTATTTTAACACGAAATTTTGTTTGGGATAAATCAAAGCCCTAACCTGTGCAAAAATGTTAATATTGAGTTAACTTGACTTTGCAAGATAAGTGAACCATAACTGTACATAGACTGTATAAAAATAAACCAACCAAAACAATAATACGTTCCTTTTATGGAGTAAGTACTATGATACTAAATCACCTCTGGGGCATTTATGCTCACCCACTTGAAGAATGGCAAACAATAGATAATCGCCATGAAAGTTTAACCTATAGTTTGTCGCATATTTTACTGATTGCTTTGTTTCCTTCAATAATGGGTTATTACTCATCTGTTTATTTAGGATGGAGTATAGGCGCAGGCGATCCCGTATTTTTAACGCACGATAGTGCGCTATTAATTGCAGGTGCAATGTATTTTGCTTTAATAGCGGGCGTTTTTGCATTGGCGTATTTGGCTCATTGGATGGCCGTTACATTTGGCTCTAAGCCTACATTTACACAAACACTTGAACTTGCAGCTTATACTGCAACACCTGTGTTTATGTCGGCGCTTGCCGCCTTTTGGCCTGTACTTTGGTTTGTAGTGTGTATTGGAATTATTGCACTAGCTTACTCGGTCTACTTACTTTATACCGGCGTACCAATACTTATGCATATTCCAGAAGAGCGTGGCTTTATTTATGCCAGCTCGGTTGTAACGTGTGGATTAATATTACTAGTTATTATTTTAGCTGTAACAGCTATGCTTTGGACAAATGGGATTGTTAGTCCAATGTTTACTTAATAAAGTTTAGCTAATAAAGAGTCGTGTTTGATAGAAATGTTCCCTTTCTTTCCTTCGCAAAAAAGGAGCTAATTAGCTTAATGCCAGTCAGTTAAGCTGACTGGCATTTTTCTTTTTATGGGGATAC
>NZ_WTKZ01000075.1:0-16793 GCF_011378805.1 Pseudoalteromonas sp. Z9A6 | reverse complement strand
AAATTGTAGAGAGCCCGACTAGAAATAGTCGGGCTTTTTTACGTCTGCAGAAAAGTGAAATATGGGGAGTAACGGACATTACATACTCGATTCTTCTCTAATTCATCTAAATGTACAAGTTGAGCGGAATAGCTCATTATTCCAGTACTAAAGTTAATAACCAAATTTAAAGGCTATTTAAAATAGTCCATAAGCTTGGGTTTCTTCACTTTCAGATTCTTCTAGTTGAGCTGGTTTAAATATTACGCTTGGATCAATTAATACACTATGCTTTTGGGGGAGCTTGATTAATCCTAGCATCATATTTTTAGTTTGTGGGTCTAGATCAAAACCAACCTCAGTGAGCTTATCCAGTGGCTTTATGTCTTCTTTTTTATAGTCGATATTATCTTCAACCTTATCTACTAATAAACCAACATGTGGATTTAATCCATCTTTGGTGGTGAAAACAATAATAGGTTTATAGTCTAAGGTTATTTGCTCTTTAGCTGATTCAAATAAACGCTCAAGCTGAATTAGACTACTGCGCTTAATTTTGTCGAGCAGAGCTGATGTGTGTTTATCATCACTTCGATTATGGGCTGCTATGGCTGCTTTCGCTGTTTCTAGTAATGATTGGAAGGGCTCGTCAAGCCGAGACATTGTTAATTTTAAGTCTTCATTGTCGGTGTTGAATTCTTTGTAAAACAAAACAAAATCTTGTAGTTCGGCGTCATTATTTGAAATAGAAGCCGAGCTATTTAATAAGTTACTATGAAGGGTATTAAACCAGTTTAATAGTTTGTCTTGCCATATTCTTAGTTGTTTTAGTACATGCGCATTACTTTGTTCGGTTGAGATATTATTTAAAATAATACCTAAATCAAAAACAGGTGTTGGTGTATCCATATAATCTTTAACACCAATAAAGCTTTTATTATTGTTGGGTAAAGTTGTTAGATTATTGTCAAAGCGCTCAGTTAATAAAATATCGAGTATTTTTAGCGAAATTGTTTTGCAGCCCACTTTAAAGTTTATTAATTCCATGCCTTTATCTTAATTTACCTATTAATGCTTTAAGGATAGAACAAATTAAATAAATAGCTTAAAGATGGATAAAATTTAACAGAGATAGGGCAGCTAGAAATTATTAGATGGTGTTAGTGAGGTTTTTTATGGCACGTTTAAATTGATTCTCAAGCTGCTTTTTTCCTAATAAACCTAAGTGTTGAATCACTTTTTCATTACTTTCATTTTGAAGTACTAATTTTATTAAAAGTTGTTTATCCGACTCTGTTAATTGAGATATATAAGAAGGTGACTGGCTCAGTAACTGCCAAAGAGTTGCAGAGATACTAAATTGAGTGAAGTTACTTTTAGTGAGCAGCGCTAATCGCTCGTGAGTCTCTAGGCTTATTAACTCGTCGGTAAATCCTTCAATTATAATATTCACGAGTTGCCAATCTAGTGTTTTAAAGTGTGTTAAAAGAGCATAAAAGAAATCGTTTTTAAACTGCTTTTTTAGGGGTTGAAGAATTGTACTTTTGTCACTTAAGCATTTAACTACAAGCGCCGAATGTTCAGCGGTGCTTTTATCGCGTTGATAACCTAATTTTACAGTATCAAACCCTAGGTTTTGCCAAAAATTAAGTAACTGCGCTGTTGCGCCAAAGCTTGCACCAAACCAACTACATTGGCTTTTTACCTGCGATTCGCAATAACTAAGTAACTTTTTACCAAGTCCTATATTGTGGGAACTCGGATCAATCGCTATTCGTACAACGCGAGCGCTCAGTTGTGTTAAACAGTCATTATTAAAGCTAAGTTGTGAGAGTGCTTGCGCCATTAAATGTCCTTGCGGGCGACGCTCTCCACTTATAACCTGTAGGGCAAGTTCTTCACTCAAACCACCTTCTATGGCGATTAAGCATACGCCAACTAATTGATTATTAATTTTGCTAATAAATAGTCTTTGCGATGGTGCGTCTAGTAGTTGGCGTAAGTCGTTGACACTACTTTGATAGTGAGCCAGTGCAAGTAGGGCAATAACTTGCTGCAGTAAAGATTCATTGTTTACAAGGGATTGCTGAGTTACTTCGCTATGAATTGGCTGCTCTAATTCACCACTACTTAACTCTATATATTCTGCATCGAGTGCAAGCAAGGTGCGAATGTGCTTCTCGAGGGGATCGTGTTTAGCAAAACGTAGTGGCTCATCAAGCGTTACAACTTTAGAGGCTTTATAGTGCGCTTTAATATAGTTACTAAAGCGAATGGTATAACCCCTACCATTGCCCTCATACCCAACCAGAGTGCTTGCAAATACTATACGAGGGTAATGAGCTAGCATTTGTAGTAATAACGGAACAGGGATTGCTGCAGCTTCATCAACGAGTAGTAAATCGCACTCAGGTAGTGTGTTTAATAACGCGTCAGGTGCAACGTAGTGCAAGTTGGCGAGCTGTTTATGTTCATCGTTGTATTGAAGGCTTAACTCTTGGGCTAAATGTTTAAAGCTGCTATGGGTCGCTTTAAACTGAGTGCTGCAAATAATTACTTTTTTATCAGTTAGTTTTGCCGCGGCTAAGCCAAGTGCTGCCGACTTACCTCTGCCTCTATCAGCATTAATGAGTAAAGGCCTGTTTGCACGGCCATTAGCTACTTTTACTATCTGCTCAATACAGTTTTGCTGTGGCTCATAATCAATTTTATTATGCATTACATAGCTAGCGTTATTACTAATACAGCCATTTTTTTCACTCAAGTGAAAAGCAGGTAACGGTTTAATAATAGTCGCGAAACGCTGATTAAATATGCTGTAGTCAATGCTCTGACCGTGTGATTGCACTGTACTTAATGCGGGATCTTGCCAAGAGCCTAAATCATCTAGTTCAGGCAGTAATAAAAACAGTATACCGCCTGCTTTAACGGTGCCGGCAAGTGCTGCAAGTTTATCAGGGTGCAAACCACTAAAACCATCGTAAACAGCATGAGCAAATTCTTGCCCTAAAATTTGGTGTGTGCGAGTAGGCCAGTACGAATTTTTAATCGCGCACTGCTTTGATACAACAAGTGTATTGTTTTCATCTATTAATGAGTTAAGTATTTCATAACACCAAGCTGGGCTGCCCGTGATCAACACTAGCTGACGATGATACGCGCCAGCTAATTGTTGCTCTAACTCATTTAGGTGTGCTTTATACCGCTTGTAATCGTGCATAGGCCGTTACTAACCATTTGCTACCAAGGTCGTCAAAGTTAACTTGTACGCGAGATTGTGCGCCACTACCTTCATAATTCAGTACAGTACCAATACCAAACTTAGCATGCAGTACGCGTTGTCCTAAGTTAAAGCCACTGTCTTCAAATGCGGCATGGCTAACTGATGCGCTAAAACGCCCAGCGGCAGGCGGGCGAGAAACCTGTGTTTTAATACGGATTTCTTCTACGCAGTCTTCAGGGATTTCGCGTAAAAAGCGAGATGGGCTATGGTATTTTTCTTGCCCGTATAAACGGCGACTCTCAGCATGGCTAATGTATAACTTATCCATTGCTCGTGTCATGCCTACATAACAAAGGCGGCGCTCTTCTTCTAAGCGACCCGACTCTTCGTTGCTTTGCTGAGAAGGAAACATGCCTTCTTCTACGCCTACCATAAACACTAGCGGAAACTCTAAGCCTTTAGCTGAGTGAAGCGTCATCATTTGTACGGCGTCTTCGTGTTCTTCTGCTTGTCCTTCACCTGACTCAAGTGACGTATGGGCTAAAAAGCCTTGTAAAGGTGAGCTGTACTCTTCGTCTTCAGGCAGCTCATACTGATCACAAGCGCTAATTAGCTCTTCTAAGTTTTCTACGCGAGCACGGCCTTTTTCACCTTTTTCGGCTTGGTACATTGCCATTAAGCCTGAGGTTTGAATTGTGTACTTGGCTTGCTCATGCAAAGTTAGATCGCTAATTTTATCTTCTATTTGTTCTACTAGTTCTACAAACTTACTTACTGCACCAGAAGCACGACCAGATAAATGCTGTTGTTCTACAATTGCTTTTGCGGCATACCAAAGCGGTAACGATTCTGCTCGTGCACAATCTCGTATATGGCTCAATGTTTTATCGCCAATACCGCGTGCTGGCGTATTAATTACACGCTCAAATGCGGCATCGTCTTGACGATTACCTACTAGGCGTAAGTACGACAACGCATCTTTAATTTCTTGTCGTTCGAAGAATCGCATACCACCATAAATACGGTATTTTAAGCCTTCTTGTAGCATGGCTTCCTCGAGTACACGAGATTGCGCGTTACTACGGTATAAAATTGCGGCATCTTGTAGGGCATTACCTGCATTTAACCAGCTTCGTAGTTTGCTACTTACAAAGCGCGCTTCGTCTAACTCATTAAATGCCGCATAAATAGAAATTGGCTCGCCATCGTTACCGTCGGTCCATAAGCTTTTACCCATACGCTCTGAGTTATTTTGAATTAATGCATTAGACGCTTTCAAAATAGTTGCAGTTGAACGGTAGTTTTGTTCAAGACGAATGGTTTCTGCGCTAAAGTCAGTTAAAAATCGTTTAATATTTTCGATTTTAGCACCGCGCCAACCGTAAATACTTTGGTCATCGTCGCCTACAATCATGATACTGCTTGTATCGCCTGCAAGTAACTTTAACCATGCATATTGAATGGTATTTGTATCTTGAAACTCGTCTACGAGCATATGTGCAAAGCGTTGCTGGTAATGACGTAGTAACGTAGGGTTATTTTTTAACACTTCGTAGCTGCGTAGTAATATTTCGGCAAAATCTACTAGTCCTGCTCTATCACAGGCCTCTTGGTAGGCGGCGTAAACACGCAGCATCATTTGCTCGTTAATATCGTATGCTTGAATATCTTTAGGGCGAAGTGCTTCATCTTTTTTGGCGCTAATGTACCAGCCAAATTGTTTAGCAGGCCATTTTTTATCATCAATATTCATTGATTTTAATAAGCGCTTGATCATCCGAAGTTGATCGTCAGAGTCTAAAATTTGAAAGGCTTCTGGTAAGTTAGCTTCACGGTGATGAGCACGTAAAATACGATGCGACAAACCATGGAACGTACCAATCCACATACCACCTACAGGGGCTTTTAGTGTTTCTTCAACGCGGCTGCGCATTTCTTTAGCCGCTTTATTAGTAAAGGTTACGGCAAAAATACTGTAAGCAGATGCTTGCTCAACTTGCATAAGCCACGCAATACGATGAACTAACACTCGTGTTTTACCAGACCCAGCACCTGCTAATACCAGCATGTTTTGTAGTGGGGCTGCAACGGCATCGCGTTGTTTGTCATTTAAGCCATCGAGTAATTGTGAAACGTCCATCGTTACGCCTTTTTAATCAATATTGTGGGCAGTATAACAGGTGTTTTTGTTAGGCTAAATAAAATACTGTTTTTATAAACAGCTATTTATAAAATAGCCTTAAAAACGAGTAACTTGCTAATTTTTTAAACAAACAAAAAAGTGTAAACGCACAATAAAAATTGCTAATTTGACCTAAAGTTAGCAATTTTTACTAACTCTCTAAATCTAGGGTAATTTAACTATTTGATTTGTAAGCTTTAATAAATTGGCATAGAGTGTGTAAGTAAATAATTATAAAATCAAATAAATACAGAGGTTAGTATGGCAGATCAAGGTTCTGGCGGTAACGTAATCGCAGCATTATGTAATATATTTTTTCCTGGTTTAGGGCAGTTAGTGCAAGGGCGTATTTTAGCGGCTATATTTTTTGCACTCGCTATTATAATAAGTTACGCACTAATTTATGTGCTTGTAGGTTTTGTACTTGTGCCTATTATTTACTTATGGTCGATTATTGACGCAGCGCGTTATAGATCGCGAAGTTAACGGCTTTAAAGTTGAATAAAATAGCGCCCTTGTGGCGCTATTTTACTTTATATGTCCTGTGGTTTGCGGGCGTTTACGTATATAATTACGCAATTAAAGATTTACAGGCAAACCCTATGGAATATCAATTTATTCGCGACCCTATTAGTGGGCTACGTATTAAAATAAGCAGTGAACACGCCATTATTGGTCGCTGGCTAAACGAAGAAATAGGCAAAGACAAAGTAGCTATGGTGCAAGCGCTTATTGCATCGGTGAGTTCAAGCTATGAGCCGCTAACGCTAAAAGGCCAAGAAATAGATTTAATATTAACCAAAGACGAAGCACTATTTGAAGCCCATGCGCTTCATCAAGACAGTGAAGACCTAATAGCGTATCAAGATGACGATTTAGCGCTTGAAGAAAATGGTTTAAGTAGTGGTTGTGGCTTTGAAGATTTCATTGATTTAATTGATTCATGGGCTGAATTTAGCGGCTCAAAGTAAACTACATATTAAGATAGTGCTGATGCGTTAAGCTTCCTTTATCTGTACTATTACACTAATCAAAAACGACAGGAATGAATATGTCTGCCAATTTAAACAAGCTAGTAGTTATGCTAGAAATGCAAAACGCCATGAACACTAAAGTACATGAGCAATGGTTTACTCAAGGATTCGAATGGTACCGCGCTATTTGGGTTGAGTGTGCTGAAATGCTGGATCATCATGGTTGGAAATGGTGGAAAAAACAAACACCAGATACCGAACAAGTTATTTTAGAGTTGGTTGATATTTTTCATTTTGGTTTATCGCTTAGAATTGACGGCAAAACTAGCTACGAAGACTTAGCAAAGCAACTTGAAGCTGAACTTAGTAATGCTCAACAAGCGGATGACTTTAAACAAACGCTAGAAATATTAGCGGCTTCTGCTGTTGCAGATAAAACGTTTAATGCAGCTGCATTTGCTGGCTGTATGGCGCAAATGGGTATGGATATTGATGATTTATATCGCGGCTACGTAGGGAAAAATACGTTAAACTTTTTCCGCCAAGATCACGGTTATAAAGATGGTAGCTATATCAAAGAGTGGAACGGGCAAGAAGATAACGAGCATTTAGTTGAAGTAGTTAAAAGCCTTGATACGGAACATGCAGATTTTGCAAAGTTAGTATACCAAGGCCTTGAAGCGCGTTACCCAAAAATCTAGCCCAAGTAAACTACGTTAAATAATCTTACGATAGTCGGTAACACTCAGGTAATCGGCTATTTCGTTATGTGGTTGTTGGCTATCAGGGTTAGCAACTGCAAGTAAGTGCTCGATGCCGTATTCTCGTGCGGCATTTAATACCGGCACACTGTCATCTACAAACAAAGTGCGCTGCTTATTAAACCCTAAGTCTTTTTGTACTTGGTGCCACAAACTTTGCTGCTCTTTACTTACTCCATATTCATGAGTAGACACTACACCATCTAGGTAGTTATCAATCGCTGTATGCTCAAATTTTAGCATGACGCTCTCAGGGTGGGCGTTGGTAAGTAAAATTAACTCTTTGCCTGCTTTTTTAAGCTCGGTTAAAAAATGAGGTACGTCTTCACGCATTTTAATTAAATGCTGAGACTCTAGTTTAAGCTCCATTATAGGCAAGCTTAATTGCTGCTCCCAATAATCTAAACAATACCACTGTATTTGACCGCTCACAGCTTGATAGCGTTTTAAAATATCTGCTTTAGCTGCATCTAGGCTAATGCCTCTAGCTAATGCGTGTTGCGCAGGGATAACGTTAAGCCAAAAATGACTGTCGTAATGTAAATCGAGTAATGTTCCATCCATGTCGAGCAAAACGGTATCGATTTTTGACCAATTTAACATAGGAATTTCAACTTATAAGGTTTATTATTGAACTAACTGCCATGATAGCAAATTAACGCCAATGACACAGAAAAAGCACCCAACACCACCACAAATCCTCAGTAACAATGTTGTTGCTAAAAGTCGTCTGTTTACTGTGGAGTCTTTAGAGTTAAAGTTTTCTAATAACGAAGAGCGCCAGTATGAGCGAATTCGCGGCGGTGGCCGGGGAGCAGTGATGATTGTTCCGTTAAGTGCAGATAATGAGTTACTACTTGTACGTGAATACTGTGCGGGCACAAACAATTACCAGTTAGGTTTTCCTAAAGGCTTAATTGATCCGGGCGAAACGCCAGAGCAAGCTGCTAACAGAGAACTTAAAGAAGAAATTGGCTTTGGTGCTGAGTATTTTAAACCATTAAGAACAGTAACAATGGCGCCGAGTTACTTTAATGCCACTATGCATATTTTATTTGCTAAGCAATTATACCCAAAAACCCTTATTGGCGACGAACCAGAGCCGCTTGTTGTTGTTAAGTGGCCATTAACTCAATGGCAGTCATTATTAGACCAAGAAGATTTTACCGAAGCCCGCAGTGTTGCAGCTTTGCTATTATTAGATAAGTATTTAGCGTCTGGAGCTGCCGATGAATAAATTAATCGAACCGTGCATTGAATTAGCTGAGCGTGCTGGCGATGCAATTATGGCCATTTATAAAAAAGGCGATATTGGCCAACAAGAGAAATCAGATAATACGCCTGTTACCAAAGCTGATTTAGCAGCAAATGACGTACTGGTTGCTGGATTAAAAGCACTTGCGCCCGATATCCCAATTATGTCGGAAGAAACACCTATACCTGCACTCGTCGACAGACAGGACTGGCAGCGTTATTGGTTGCTCGATCCGATGGATGGTACTGGCGAATTTATTTTAGAAAGTGGCGACTTTGCAGTAAACATTGCATTGATTGAAAATAATCATCCTGTGCTTGGCGTTATTCATTGGCCTGCAAAAGGCGTGACTTATTTTGCTACAGCTAAAAATGGTGCCTTTAAACGTGAAAACTCAATTGATAAGCAAATATCTGTAGCGCCGCCAGAGAGCTTGACGCTTGCAGTGAGCCGCCGCCAAAAAATAGAAGCGGTGAGTCAGTATTTAAATAGTCAGTTTACAACGATTGCTATTGGTTCGTGTTCTTTAAAAGCCTGTACTGTTGCAGAGGGCAAAGCAGATTGTTTTTTAAGAATTGGTCCAACGGGAGAGTGGGATACAGGTGCTTCACAAGTTATTGTTGAAGAAGCCGGTGGTTGTATTACCGATGCAGAATTTAATCCGCTAACGTACAACCAACGAGAGAGTACTGAGAACCCTGACTTTATAGTAATGGGACATCCAGACTGGGAATGGCAAAAAATGATTAATCCGCATCAAAGATTGAGCGCAGAATAGTAATTTGGTTGCTTTTTGTTCGGTTGAACAACTTTAATTAGTTTAGGTCTTGCATTAAATGTTTATTCCTATATAGTAGCGCTCTCTTCAAGGCAGGCTCGTAAATATTACGAAAATGTTTTAAAGAAATTACAGGCGCGGGATGGAGCAGTCTGGTAGCTCGTCGGGCTCATAACCCGAAGGTCGTCGGTTCAAATCCGGCTCCCGCAACCAATTTCCTTAGGGATTGAGGTTACTGTAAACTCTAACTTAAGAGATAAAATAAAGTAGTCGATAGGCTTAAAATATACAGGCGCGGGATGGAGCAGCCTGGTAGCTCGTCGGGCTCATAACCCGAAGGTCGTCGGTTCAAATCCGGCTCCCGCAACCAATTATTTAATTGGAAGCCAAGTTGTAATGTAAGCAACTTTAAACAAGTCTACAAATTTCAGGCGCGGGATGGAGCAGTCTGGTAGCTCGTCGGGCTCATAACCCGAAGGTCGTCGGTTCAAATCCGGCTCCCGCAACCACTGAAATAACACGCTTAAAGCGTGTTTTTTTATGTCTAAAATTTGGTGTGTATATTGTGGCTCATAACCCGAAGGTCGTCGGTTCACCTTTTATAAGTTCAGGCTCCCGCAACCACTGAAATAAATAAGAATGAAACGGCACGCTTAAAGCGTGTTTTTTTATGTCTAAAGTTTAGTGTGTATATTGTGGCTCATAACCCGAAGGTCGTTGGTTCACTTTTTATAAGTTCAGGCTCCCGCCCCCTGAGATACACTTTAAAATGTTATAAACTTCTTAAAATAAATCGTTATTACTTAAAACCTTGTTTGGTTTGTGTTAAAACGACACAAATATTTTTAGGTTGTTACAAATATGACTGAACTTTACCACTGGTTTGATTTAATAGGCATTGCGGTGTTTGCTGTATCAGGCACTTTGCTAGCGTACGAGAAAAAAATGGATGGCTTTGGGGTCGTAGTTTTAGCGACAGTAACTGCTATTGGTGGTGGTACAGTGCGAGATCTAATTTTAGATGTTCCTGTGTTTTGGTTACACGATCAAAGTTACTTTTTTGCCATACTCGCTTCAGTATTTGTTACAACACGCCTTATAAATAAACAAAAGCCGATACCTCATTATATTTTACAAACAGCGGATGCGTTCGGGTTAGCTTTTTTTGCAGTAATGGGGGCGCAAAAAGCACAGCTTGTTGGTATGCCCGATATGACTGCGGTAATTATGGCTGTAATTACAGGCTGCTTTGGTGGATTAATTCGAGATGTGCTTGCACGCGAGATCCCTATGCTATTAAAGGGTGAGCTTTACGCTATTACCTGTATAGCGGGTGGTACTGTTTATACGCTTGGCATTAGTTTTTCGTTAGCAACCGAAATGGCGATGGTATTAGGCATGTTAATGACCTTATTACTTCGTTTAGCCGCTATAAAATGGCAAATCACATTACACGTTTTTAAATATCCTGACTAAACTGGTGTAATCACACCATTTACTAGGATAAGGAATGTCGTTAGCTCGTATATTTTCTCGTGCTCAAGTGGGCATAAATGCCCCTGAAGTTATTGTAGAAGTTCATCTAGGAAATGGTTTACCCGCTTTTCATATTGTAGGCCTGCCCGAAGCGTCTGTTAAAGAGTCGAAAGACAGGGTACGTAGCGCACTCGAAAACTCACAATTTGGTTTTCCCGATCAACGAATAACCGTAAATTTAGCCCCAGCCGACTTACCAAAAGATGGTGGGCGGTTTGATCTGGCTATTGCGGTGGGTATTTTAGTCGCCTCTGGGCAAATAGTGTGTCCTGATATTCATAAGTACGAGTTTTATGGTGAGCTTGCTCTTAATGGTGAAGTGCGTGGTGTAAACGCTATTTTACCTTCGGTACTTGCTGCAAAAGAGCAAGATCGTTGCTGCTTTTTACCTCTTGCAAACGACAGCCTAGCAAGCTTAGTTAATGGCGTTAAACGCAAAGCCGTAAGCTCTATTCAAGAAGTATGGGGCGACCTACTTAATCAACAACCCTTGCCATTAAATATAGAGTACCCCGACTGCACTCAAGCCCCTGATTTTTTACTCGATTTAAGCGATGTTAAAGGTCAGCCTGGCGCCAAGCGAGTATTAGAAATAGCCGCAGCTGGCGGGCATAATTTACTATTTTTAGGCCCTCCTGGTACTGGTAAATCAATGCTGGCCCAGCGAATGGCAACTATAATGCCTACTATGTCGGACGATGAAGCTATTTCAACAGCCGCGCTTTACTCTATTATTGGACAATCCATAGATTTAACTAATTGGCGACAGCGACCATTTCGTAATCCGCATCATACGTGCTCAGCTGTTGCTTTGGTGGGGGGCTCTTCAAATCCCAAGCCTGGTGAAATTTCGCTGGCACACAACGGTGTGCTCTTCTTAGATGAGTTACCGGAATTCGAGCGTAAGGTGCTTGATTCACTGCGTGAACCAATGGAGACCGGCACAGTAACTATTTCACGTGCAGCTAGGCAAATGGAGTTCCCAGCGCAGTTTCAGCTTATTACAGCATTAAACCCAAGCCCAACGGGGAGCCATACTGATAAGCGGGCAACTCCTGACCAAGTTATGCGTTATTTATCACGCGTGTCGGGGCCTTTTATTGACCGTATTGATTTGCAAATAGAACTACCTCGTTTAACGAGTGTTGAGCTACAAAGTACCAAACCAGAGGAAACCAGTGCTGAGGTTAGAGCAAGAGTTGAGGCTGCTTATTATGTGCAGCTAAAACGCCAAGGTAAGGTTAATGCGAGACTTAATAATAAAGAAATGAGTGTGCACTGTGAACTTGCGCCTGCAGAGTTGCAATTTTTAGCTAGAGCAAGCGAGAAGTTGTCTCTATCGCCACGCTCTTACCATAGAGTAATTAAGGTGGCGCGTACAATTAGTGATTTAAAAGGCGCTGAAAACATTACTTTAAATGAGCTTAAAGAAGCACTTAATTACCGCGCATTTGAGCGCCTTATTGCGCAATTAACTAAGTATTAAATAGAGAGCATATAACCTTTACCGCGAACGGTAACAATACGTTTTTGATCTTTTTCGTCATTTAATTTTTTACGTAAACGACCAATAAGCACATCAACAGTACGATCGTTTGGGCTCCAATCGGGCTGGCCTATTTCTTCTGATATTTTTTCACGGGATGTGGCTTTACCTGCATTACTAATTAAGCAAATAAGCACTTTATGTTCGGCTTCAGTTAAGCGTGACTCAACGCCCGCAGCAGTAATTAATGTGCGGTTATCGGGATGAAGCTTAAAGTCAGCATATTCTATAAACTCTTCGCTTTCGTCGTCTTCTAGGTTAACGGCAACACGCTTATAGAGCGCGCGCATGCGAAGCTCTAACTCAAGTAAATCGACGGGCTTACAAATATAGTCATCAGCACCTTGTGCAAGGCCTGCAATACGATCGGCTTGGGAGTCACGACTCGATAATACAATAACGCCAATATCGGTCAGTGTGTTTAATTCTTTTGCGAGCTGAAGCCCGTCGCGCTTTGGTAAGACAATGTCAATTATGGCTAATGATATAGCACCGCGCAGGTTTACCCGCTGCCTTACAATATTAAGTGCATCAGCGCCAGTGGGGTCTACCTCTATTGTAAATTCGGTATCTGCAAAGTGATTTTTGATGCGTTTAACGAGTAGTTCATCGTCTTCAACCAATAAAACATTAATAGCCATAGTACTTTATTTTGAATGCTTATAGCTCTGTATGGTAGCACCAATAGGTAAATGCTGAGAAGGGGGTTTATTAGTTTTAAGTAACTTAATATTTCAAAGGTGTATAAGACGTTATTAGAGGATTAGGTTAGCACCTTTAGACTAATTAAAAGGTGCTAAATAATTAATTCTACTATTAATAAATCTGTATTAAGTTGTTATTTTAAAGGTTCAGGCTCAGTCATTTTTATACATCGAGTCCCACCATTGAGGCTCGTTTTTTAGCTTTTTATCAAAGTATGCGAGCATGGTGTTCCACCAATCAAATCGTTTATCGCGTGCAAAAATTTGATGGTCGGCGCCTTTGTATTCGATTAACTCTACGTCCTTATTAAGCAGTTTAAGCGCAGTGTACATTGTTAAGCTTTCGCCAACAGGTACATTGGTATCGCTATCACCATGAAGAAGTAGCATAGGTGTTGTTACTTTGTCGGCATGAAATACAGGGCTATGTTGGCTGTAAAGCTCAGGGTTATTCCACGGGAAGCTATTTTTTGATGCTTCGCCAGAATATAAGTAGCCCCACCAACCTTCACCCCAATACGAGGTAATATTAGAAATACCCGCATGAGCTATTGAAGCACTAAATATATCGGTTTTAGTTGCTAATAACATGGTCATGAAGCCACCGTACGATGCCCCTAAGTTACCTACTTTTTTACTATCAACATAGTTGTATTTATTTAAAAAGGCTTGCGTGCCTTCGATAATATCGTCTGCGGTGTAGTCGCCCCAGGCATTAACATGCTGCGCTGAAAAATTTTGTCCAAACCCTGTTGCGCCAGTAGGTTGCACTACATAAACAACATAGCCATTTTCTGCCCATAAGTTAAACGGGTAACGACCTGTAAAATCACGCGTAACTGGTGAAGTACCGCCGTAGTAATACACGAGCGCTGGGTGCTTTTTAGTTTTATCTAAATTGCTTGGAATGTAAACACGGCCCGTTATTTCAACCCCATGTTTATTTTTAAAATTAAACTCTTCTAATGTAGGGAATCGTGTATTTGCATAGCTACTTGGTTTTGAATCCCATATTAAATCTGTTTTATTTTTACTTACGTTCAGGCGCTTTAGTTGTTGTGGCGCTAAAGCGTTAGTGCCACTTAATAAAATTTCGGTATTACGGTCGTGTGAGTAACTAAATTGTTCAACAATATCCAATCCCGTATTTAACTTTTTAAAGCGCTGTTTACTTAAATCAAATAGGTAAAGTGGTTGAGTGTCTTGCTCTGTTACTTTAATGAGCGCATCGCCGTTTTCTAAAACGTGCAGTTGGCCAATAGCGGGGTCGAATTGTTTACTGAGTGCTTTTACGTTTTTACCGCTTTCAGTAAGTAGGTAAAGTTGCCCGTCGTAGTTATTAGCAAGCATTGCTTTTGGTAGTGCTCTGCCTGCGCCATTTTTAAAGTCCGGGCCTGCAACTACATAAATATCTTTATTTGCGTATTTGGCTAAATTAAACGTTTTGAATTTACCAAGCGATGAAAGCTTGTTTGATTTTAAATCGAGTTCAACAAGCTCTGTTTCAGGGTGGGTTGATGCCTGCATTGCCATTACTGGGCGGCTCATTAATACTTTGCCACGGTTACTATTTGAATCTTCAAGGCTGTAAGAAAGAGGACCTTGGCTAAGTGCTTTTGTTAAACCACTTTTAGTATCAAGCATATAAATTTGGCTGATGGAACGTGCATACGACCAGCGATCTTGCAGACCTTTATAGTGCTTGGTTAAGCTGTTAGTACTCTCAGGTGATTTAGACCAGCTAAACAAAAGACTGGTGTCGTTATAAAAGGTAAAGCCATTAGCTCCTTCTAAATCGTTTGCTAATGTTTTTATTGAGAAGTTTTTACGGTTAAGTTGTTTAAGCTCACCATTTAACAAATACACTAAATATTGGTTATCTGGACTCCAAATAATGTTACTTGGTTGGCCTGCTTCAAAGCGATAAAGCGTTTGATTGTCTGAATCTTTAAGTACAGTAACTGTATTTGCTTGATTTTGTGTTTTATCGCTATAAGTGCGAGTGGTAGTAACGTACTGCTTGGCATTAGGTGCGAGTGATAATTGGCTAATTGTAGGAGCATCAAATAGTTGTTTTGCAGATAAACGTTTTATGTGTGAAGTGCTAAGCGTAATTTTATCAACCTCGCTTTTAGGAGCAAAATCAAGCGTTACATCGTGCCAATTAGCTACTTGCTGGGCTACAATTAAAACAGTGTGAGTACTGTTATTTAAAGCTAACTTATAGTTATTTTTATCGCCTGTTTGTAGTTCGCCATTAATAAATAACTGACCTTGCTCAATCCCTTTTAAGGTAAGCGTACCTTGCGTAAAGCGGGTTGTTTCAATATTAAATTTTAGTGCCTGTAACCCACCTAAAGTGAGCGCATTGATTTTATTAAACGGTTGCCAGTTTTGTTTTTTCCCAAATACAGAAAAACTATCTGTGTCTACTTGTAGTTGTGGCAATAGGTTGTTAATAATCGCACTGCCATGAGGTGTCTGAAAAGGCTTTAACTGCATATCTTCGGCAAGTGGGCCGATAAACTGAATTTTTGATTTATCCAATGGTGCAGCTATTGCAGCAAAGCTTAAGCTGCTAAGTGTTAAAAGAGCTGCTGCGTACTTAAATAGCTTATTTTGATGACACCATGGTGCGCTAAATTTCATTATTATGCCTATTATTATTGGAAGTTTGGCCAAATATAGCATGTATTGTTACCATGCTCACATATCCAATATAGAGGAGAGAAAGTGACTTTACTGATAGTTTATATGGTAGTGGCGATTGTTATTTCGTTTTTATGTTCTGTGATGGAGGCTGTGTTATTAAGTATTTCGCCCAGCTATGTTGCATCACTTAGAAAAAAACACCCTGAGCTTGCTAAACAGCTCGAAAAGCTTAAAAACAATATAGATCAGCCTTTAGCTGCTATTTTAACTTTAAATACAGTTGCCCATACTGCAGGTGCAGCGGGAGTTGGCGCACAAGCGGCTGTCGTTTTTTCCGATGCGGCTGTAGGTATTGCATCAGCCATTATGACATTTCTCGTATTAATTCTTTCTGAAATTATACCTAAAACCTTGGGGGCTAATTACTGGCGAGCTTTAACCCCAAGTGTTACCTACGCTTTGCGGTTTTTAGTTATATCGCTAAAGCCTTTTGTATGGTTTGCTCAAAAGCTAACAAATTTAATGGGTCCAAAGCACGATGAGGCTTACTATATTCGTCAAGAGATAGAGGCAATGGCAGATATAGGCACGGAGTCGGGAGCATTACATCAAGATGAATCTGATATTATCCGTAATTTGTTGCATTTTAAGCATGCAAAATTATGTGATTTAATGACGCCGCGAACTGTTATTTTCAAAATCCATAAAGATTTAACAGTTAATCAGTATTTAAATGAACATGGATCGTCATCGTTTTCTAGAGTGTTGGTATTTGATAAAGATGCCGATGATATCGTTGGGTTTGTGCATAAAAACGATATTATGCTGGCATTTCACCGCTTAGGCACCGATTACAAAATTAGCAAATTGATTAAGCCTATTTATACCGTACCAACTTCTCAGAACGTATCGTCGTTACTGCAAACACTTTTAACAAAGCGCACTCATATATGCTTAGTTGTTGATGAGTACGGTGACGTGCAGGGTATTGTAACGTTAGAGGATATGATTGAAGCTTTAATGGGGCTAGAGATTGTAGATGAGCGTGACCAATCTACTAATATGCGCGCAGTAGCAAGGCAGCGTTGGCACAAACGCTTAGCAAGTAGTGCACATATAGTTAGTGAAGAAGATAAACACACTCGGGGTGATAATTGGTAGTGTTTAGAAATCTGTGTCATTTCAGTATTATTAAGAAAACAG
>NZ_WTKZ01000074.1:0-16806 GCF_011378805.1 Pseudoalteromonas sp. Z9A6 | reverse complement strand
CTGTTTTCTTAATAATACTGAAATGACACAGATTTCTAAACACTACCCGACTTTATTTAAAATAATATTAATTATTTTTCAAGTTGCTTTAGCTTATCTCTTCGCTCTTTACGTTTTTGTTTTAATGTTTTGCTTGCATGTTTTTTAGGTTTTTCTTTACTCATTACAAATAACTCCAATTAAATATATAAAATTAATAAATAAAAATTGAAATAATTTACTCTATATTTCCTCCTTAATATTAATGGCTATTATTTCCCAAAGGTGGGATTCCCCAGCTTCTTTATATTCAATAATATGATTTATTTTATGCCCTAAAAGAGCGACCCCAAGAGGAGAGTGAAATGATACGTCACTAATAAAGTGCCTTCGTTGGCTTGGAGGCACTAAAGTTATGCGGCGCTTAAAACCGGTGGTTATATTTTTAATGACCACCGTGCTATTAATTTGTACATGCGGATTGAATTTTGACCAAGGCCGCTGTGAATACTCGACTTCTTGTAGTAAATACGCAAGCTTCAGCGGTTGTAATAGTACCGCTGCGTCTGTGAAGTCATTTTTAGACAGGAAAGATTTTTTACGCTCGAACAGAAAAGAAAGCACGGACTAATCCCCACAAAAACTAAATCGAATTTAAATATATAAAGGTACAGTGTAACTGCCGAGTGTAAGGGTTACACTCGGCTTAAATTCCGAAGGTGGTATTTGTTTTTAGCAGGTATGTGATTAAATTAAACATATTATCCTCTTTGTTTAAATCAATCATATTGAGTTTAAAAATAAAGTCAATTGAGTTTTAGGTTAAAAATATATTGTCGATAAAATGACAGTTTAAAACTGTTTTTTATGTTTTTATAAATTCGTTTTTTTCACTAAGTTGTTGTTATTTCTGTGTGTTAGTTGCTCACTATGTAATTGAAGTTAAACGACTAAATAGTTAAGTGCTATTTATGGGATCTATAGTGCCACTTATGCCTATTTATAATATTTATAGATTGAATATACTGGTGTTGTTGTTTATTAATGTGTAATTGTGTGGCTAGTATTTTATTTTTTGAAGCTTAAGCTGCTTATTTTATAGAGTAGAAGCTAGGTATCGGGTAACGCTCTTGTAGTGGCTACGTGTTTTACAGCTGAACCTTTATGTAATAGTCATTGCATTCAACAATGTTAAATAACCACTTTTTATTCAGGTTTATCGAAGTAAATTATAAAGGGTCTCATTTATATGTGGATAATTTTTGCATTACTCGCCACTGTTTTTTTTGGTGCGCGAGGAATAATGTACCAATGGACGTCACAAAAAAAGATTAATCGTAATCTATTATTATTCGGTGTTTTTTTTGTGGGATTTATAATTAGTGCGCTAGGTACTGTGGTGTTTGAGCACACATGGTACGGCTGGGCTGATATTACGGTTGGACTCGCTTTAGGTTTTGGATCTTTTGCGGCTAATGGGTTTTTGCACAAAGGGTTTTCGGTTGGGAAAGCGTCTTTAATTAGCATCCTGTCGGGGTTAACGCCTTTATTTGTACTTTTATTTGCCTTTTTATTATGGAAAGAAACCTTAACTGTTATTCAATTAATCGGCTTTTTTATTATTTTTGGCGGCCTTTATATTATTCGCTACTCCAGCGATATCTCATTAAGTAATTTACAAGGCGCGCAATGGGGGTTACTGGCGGCACTGTCCTTTGCATTTAATGATTTAATGGGTAAGCAATCAACGCTTCTTGAGGCGGATACGTTTGCAACTTTAACGTCTATGTTTGGTTTTGGTAGCTTTCTTTTTGCCGTCAGTTGGTTAGTAAAGCGTAAAAAAATGCTAGCAGAGCAAGGCTCTTCTCAAGCGTATTGGTCTGCCGGTAAAACATTTTCGTGCGGGTTACTTATTGGTTTAACAAATGTAGCTGGCATGGTTGCAATAATATCGGCTTTTGCTATTGGTAATACAGGGCTAGTTTCAGCGATTTCAGGTATGAATATTTTAATTATTTTGTTGTATTCACGCATCATTCTAAAAGAGTCTTTTACACGCCAAGAAGTTATAGGATTAACAACGGCATTTTTAGGTGTAATCGTACTAAGGCTTAGTTTTTAAAAGATGAATTAGCTTAATTACTTTGCTGTGAAAAGCCTACACTGCTACATTTTAGTGAAGTGTTGCAGTGTATGCTCTATAAGTAATCGCACTCGATAAGGGATTTGTTTTCTGTCGCGATAAAGCATAGAAAATGGCTGCCCTTTGCTTTGCCAATCAGGAAGAATGTGTTTAAGCTTTCCGGCTTTAATAAGTGGTAATGCTATATAATCAGGGATGTAGCTAATACCCACACCAGACTCAACTGCTTGTTTCATCATTTGAATTTCATCAACTTCTAATCGAACATGTGTGTTTGGATTAAAACAGTACTCTTCACTCGTTTGCTGATTTTTTAATTGCCACGGTACCAACCCAACGCACGTAACTTTTGATTGCTCTTCTAATTGCTCAGGATGAGTGATGGATTGATAATCATAGTCAGGATGAGCACACAATACATTATGAGTAAGCTTTAGTTCTCTAATAACCCAATTATCAATAGCAGGGTTTCTTACTCTAAACGCTATATCAATCCCTTCTTTTTCAATATCAATAAGGTTATTTGAAAAGCGTAAATCTAGTTGAATATCGGGATACTGCAGTAAAAAATTACAAAAAATAGCACTTAAAAAATGTTTACCCATGTAAATGGGTGCACAGATCCTAATTTTCCCTTTAGGTTGGTCTTTCTCATCACACAGTGCTTGCTCTATACACTCTACTTCATCAAACAGTTTACGATAGCGATCGTAATATAATTCGCCAGTATGCGTAAGTGTAACTCGATGGGCATCTCGATTTAGTAACGTTAATTGCAGAGCTTGCTCTAATAAACGTATTCTACGGCTTAAAGTTGATAGTGACATATCAAGGCTTATTGATGCTTTTTTAAAGCTACCTAATTTTACTATGGTGCAAAAGTAACGTAAATCATCGAGAGAATAATTAGCTGCCATCAGAACTATTTTATTGTTTAGGATGTAGACAATATTAACAGCGACGCTTTAAAATTTCATTAGAGAAGCCAGAAGTTTTTATTGATAAAGATCAACAAAGAAAAAGTCAATAAAATGCATAATCTAACGCTGTTAATCATATAATTTAAAATAAAGTAGTAAATGCTCTATTTTTTCATTTTTTGTTTTATAGGACTTTAATTAGAAAGGCTAAAAAATGGCTCTACTCATAAATAGTAAATGCATTAACTGCGATAGTTATAAGGCTTTTGATTAAATCTTTATAAAACAATATGTTGCTTTGTCGTGCTATTGTTTGTGCTACGATTTTTAGTAATTCATAAGCACCTAGCTAGTATCTTAAAAACAGCCTTAAAAGGCAAATTGTATTAACTGAATAGTTGAAATTTCAGACTTGTAGAGTCTTTGAATCTTATATTTGTGTTTTGTAGGTTATATAATTAATTTGGAAAAGAGAATTGGTAGTTAATAAAAGTAAAACTTAGATTTTTCTTTTTTAACCCTGACCATAAAGTGCCTTATAGGGATCATTAAGCTGCATTTTGGGCCTTAAAGTGACATATAGGTCACTTTAACTGCCGGCGGTTATATCAAATAGTTAAGTATTGCTTTTACTTAATCTACCTTCTTTGTTTGTTTAATAAGCCTAATTAATATTACGGTCAACACAGCAGCCGGTAATAACCATATAAAATCACTCATTTTAAATTCTCAATATTTGAAATAGTACCTTAACCTTAATGTTTTTGAGGTGTTTTGCAAATTTAGGTCTCTTACCTATTATCTTTCAATTTTTCTCCTGACTTATGCCTAGTTAGTTTTAGGACAAATAACTAGGAAAAATCATGAAAGATCAAAAATCACCGTTTATACGCCAATATGTACGCGCTAGTAGATCACCGTGGGATGACAGCTCTACAATTTTGCTATTAGCTGATGTCGTTAATAAGCAAACACTAGAACTTGGGCACACTCATTATATTTATTTGCATCGTGATAGTGTAGGGAAAGCACTGGGTATTAGTATCTCTAACTCACTTTTTGAAGCTAACCCTGAGTTTACAGAACGTTATTAAGATGGGCTGAGATGGTTGTATTTTTACTAATCCATATTGAGCTATTGGATTCTAGTTATATGTATGGTTGATTTTATAGAAACTAAATCACTAGTTTATTTTTTATAATGAGTGCTTGGGTTCACCTTTAGCTTTATTAAACCTTGGAAGGGGCTGTTTACTTTTTTAATATACTTGTTATCTATTATGGATAATGGATTTTTATATTCATTAAATTGTACTTTTATATTATTAACTTCTTTTAAAGTTAATAATTCATGTTTAACTGCCAAATATGCAATCTCTTTGGAATTGAGCCAGAGAGTTTTGTTACTTTTACTCGGTTTACAAAAATAATTTGTTAGTTCTGAAAATCTGCAATAATCTAACACTGTAGCTTTTGTCTCTATCCCGTAGACATGAGACATATCAACACATATAGATAGGCCACTTAATTGCTGAAACTTATTATGGGCTATATTTAAAGCTTTATTTAACTGCGCCCAACCTGATGCTTTACTCCCCAGGTTCTCTCTAAAATTCTCTTTTAATTTCAATTCACAAAAAATAAGTTCATCTTTCGAAGGTTGAGCTATGAAGTCTATTTCTCGATAGCTAACCTTAGCCTTTGTATTCGAATACTTTAATATTCTATCAGTGGCTTCATTTGTCAGTGTGGCCAGAAGCCTCTGAACAACAGACTCCCATTTCAACAATGTTTTATTGTAAGTAGCGGCAAGGGGATCAACCGCTTTATATTCACGAACATTGTCAGAAAGCTTTTTGTATCTTTTGTTATTGTAAATATATGAAGGAGAACGAGGGCTGATTAATTCGACTTCAAAGTATTCATTATTCATTTTAATTGCTCGTATTGTTGAACTTACAATTAGTAAAACGGTGCAATTTCTTCATAATTAACAAAAAATACTTTTATGATTTGTATATACACTTAGATAGCGAACTTTTTCTAGTCAATTTTATTAGTTTGAACCGCAGCAATGGCTGCAAGGCATAAACCCAATTTGTTCAAGAAGAGTTTTATCGAACTGCATTTCAGGATTAAAGCGAACAAGAAAATATTGCTTCAGCAAACCTTTCAGGTCAGTTTTATATTTATGCCAAATATTTAATGGATGGTCTGCTATCTTTGCTTCCTTAACTATATGTGTGCCATATCCTTTGTTCTTAATAATGTTCAGAGTGTCATGATCTTTTTCCATAAATACTTGTGCTGAATTGATTAGGTTATCAATTTCTTTCTTTAATTCATGTAGGTCTAAATTTCTCAAAGTAGTTAATCCGCTATTGCTTGCTTTTACTGATTTAGGAGGGTTTTTAAGGACAAACCGTGCATCCAAGCGTTTTAAAAATAAGGGTTCATTATCTTCTAGTAATGCAGAATTTGCTTTTACAAAGCGGCGAAATTTTTCAATCTCAGCGTCGCCTCTAGATTGAATTTCTGGTGGAATCTCAAGATTTATAAATTGTGATTGCAGTCTTTCACATTCAGATATTGAATGAAATGCAGGTGCCCCACCTTCCCAAACATATTTTTTAGTATCTACAGGTTTAATTTTTTTATAAGCTTGGAAAATATGCTCCGGGTTAGAGATTGTTTCTTTATAAGCATATAAAAGATTTAGTTCTGGTGTTGATAATAAAAAAGTAAGAGAAGAATCGTATAAGTTTTCAAAATCTTCAATACTCCCTTTAATTGATGAAAACGTTGCAATTTTTAAAGAGTTCGATTTTGTAACGTAAACATCTAAAGATGCTTTGGCTTGCTTAAGTGATGGCTCAATAGGATTTTTGTTCAACATTTTTGTATTCCAGGTGTTGGCTATATAAATGTTAAACGGATCGTTTTCTTATAAATTAACAAATATTAATTTTTTCTGCGACTTTTTAGCTGAATCTATTCAATAAACTTATTTCGAACTCAAAAGGTTAAATTTCACCATTTTGGGTTAACCACTGTGTAGCTCTTTTATCACCCTTGCTATGAGAAATTTTAAATAGTTCGACTGCTTTAGTATAATTGACTTCAACGCCATGCCCTTGAAGGTACATATAAGCTAATGGAAATGCTGAATGAAAGTTGTCATCTTCAAGAGCTTTATTATTAAAAAAGAAAGCTTTTTCGAAATCAGATGGAATTCCTAATCCATTTTCATAGATAAGACCCAACATACCAGCAGCACCAGACCTTATTAACTTATCTTCAGACTGAAATGCTTTCATCAGCCATAAAACCGCTTTATTGGTATCTTTAGCTACTCCTGTTCCACCCAAGTAAGCTTCTCCTACTCGATAATATGATTCTTCATTACCTAACTCTGCTGCCAGCATATTCCAATAAAAAGCTTCTGAAAGGCTCTTGGCTGTACCTTCACCCTTTCTATACAAACTAGCCAAAGCATTACACGAAAGAGCATGGCCTGCATTTGCTGCGATTAAATACCACTCAAATGCAGTGTAACTATCTATATCGGTGCCCCAACCGTAATTATTCATACGACCCAATTCATATTGGGCTGATGTATGACCTGTATTTGCAGCCATAGTGAGCCACTTATGTGCCTCAACATCATTAATCGATATTTTTGTACCCGTTAGATACTCATAACCTAAAACATATTGAGACTCTAAGACTCCTGCATATGCGGCTTTTTGTAACCAATGGACTCCCTTTTCCCTAGTATTTTCACTCCATATATATAAAAGCCCAAGTTGATGCATTGCTTCGGTTGAACCATTATTAGCGGCTTTTTCATACCAAACCTTTGCAAGTTCATAATTTTTTTTAGTGAAACTATAATAGTTACCTAGCTGAGATTGAGATCGCCTGTCTCCTTCTTTTGCTTTTTCCTGTAGGAATTGAACATTAAAAGCTGCAGGCTTAGGAGTCATAGATAAACTAAAACTGGAATAATATTCTTCATCTTTAAATATATTAATAGAGCTGGTTATTTCTAGGTAACCCTCTTTAACTACTCTTAACTCATGTTTACCTGGAGGTATATGCTTATGAAACGGGGTTAACCCAACAAACTTATTATCAACAAAAACTTTAGCACTTTTGGGTGATGTGGTAATTTTGGCATTTTTATATTCAGTAGTGTACGTGTCTTGACTTGTAGAAGGCGAGATAACATCAATAATATTACCATTTACATTCGAGTAATTTATTGACGAAATATAGTCTCCTTTAGTGGAGTATTTGGTTGTTTTTTTATAGTAATCCATTCCTTTTCGAAGAATAGGCTGACCCATTTTATTAAGGTAATATTCTTGAGTATGCCTTCCTAAATCATCATAATCATTTTTGAATATTGCTAACCCATCTATTTCTGTTAAATTCCCAAATTCATCCCAAAATGATTGTTCTATAACATTACCTTGATCATCGTACTTATACGTATTTTTTACAGCATCCCCTTCTACCCTTATGGGTTTTCCATCGGTATCGAAATAAGACTCGGAAAGGGTATTTCCTCTCATATCAGTTTCAAAAACGACCTTGGCAAAACCATCACTATTTAACGTTAAACGGTTATCTTCTCCAAGCATAGTAAGCTGTTCCTTAAAGCCCCATTGGTTATACGCTATAACAGATTTAGCAACATTATAAATATCTAACGTTGGTTTTTCATTATCATCTAGGCAAGCTTCCGTTAATATTTCAGAGTTTTCATTATAAGTTCGCTTAACTAAAGTACACCCTAATTGGTTAGGCGTAGGCTTTAAGTCCTCCCCATAGTGAAAAGCCTCTAAAATACGACCTTGGGCATCATAACTGATGACTAGCTTTGCATAGCCTTCTTTATTATTAACGGGTCGAAGCATAGAATTTAAAAATGAAATTTCACTTAACCTACCATTAAGGTCATATTCCATTTCTCTTATAGCTATATTAAATGGTGACTCTTTCAGGTTACCTTTAATATCAAACAAATAAGTTTTAGTAATATTTCCTCTTTGATCGATATCATTAGATATTTTTGCTATACCATTATCGCTAACTGGTACTCCTAATTTATCGTGATAGCTCTTTTCTTTTTGATTACCCCACTCATCAAAACTGAAGCGAATAATACCGCCATGTTCATTTTTATCTGATACTTCTTTATGTAAGATATTGCCAAAATGGTCATATTCATATTTAACTTTAGCAATGTTGCTATCACCAGAAGTAAGACTGCCATGATTATCGATATAATATTCTAGTTTTATTTGACCATTCTGATCGTGTTCATATTTCACCCCATAATATTGATTTATAACAGGCTTTTTAGTGCCATAGGCATTTTGAAATTCCTTCTTTATTAGGTAGCCATCTATTGAATATGTAAGTAAATGCTGAGATACATCAGAGTTGGTGAAATTTAATGAATTATTTTTTTGCTTAAAATACGGGAGAAATTTAAGGTTTCTCATTTTCTGTTTAAAGTTCTTTTTTCCAAATTTAGAATTTAAATCGGCAATAGCCCTTTCTGTGCCATCAAATTGAAAGTTGGTTGTTCTAATTACTTTCTTTGTTTGATCTTTAGCAACAATTGATTGAATCATGCCATCAGTTGAAAACTTATACTCCCAAAGTGCTGTATTATTCTTCAACTCGTCAATAGTCAAGGTGTTAAAGCTATTCACATGAGCTAAGCGCTTTAGTACACCGCCTTGATAATCCATGCGGTAACTAAAAGTTCTATGCTTTACCTGCTCACTTGTTAATTCATTAATACCAAAAGGTACACTCCACTTTTCACCGACAGCAGAATAATAGTGAGTTTTAATCCGGTTTATATCCCATTGATATAAGCCGATTGAAAGAACGGGTAATACAATAAAAATAAAGAAAAATGTATAGTTTTTTTGATTTTTAGCTTTTAAAGATAAGGTTATATAGTCATCTAGCTTACGATCAAAAATAATTAATAACTTCTGATATTCTTTACCTTCTTTGAGTAACTGGTTATCTTTAATTAAGTAGTTTTTATGATTTTTTGGCGCTTTTTGCCAACGAGCATACGAACCATCAACACTATAACGCCACAAAAGGTATTCTTTTGAGTTTTCAATCCATTCCTTTAACTCTTTCCAGTGACTGAATAGGCTGTCATGTGCCAGTTTAACTACAGGTTTATGTTCTTTGTTACTAATGTTGGTAACTAAGTTACTATTAACAAATGTATCAACTAATTTATAAAGCTCTTGATCTATTTTTTCGATTTCAGATAAAACAACTTGTCTTGCAAAAGGCAAACCTTCAGGGTTAATACCGACAAAAAAATCAAAGAATTTTGATATCAAAGTATCAGAGGGATTATTATCTTCTATTACCTTTGAAGCTCTATATGCAATTGCCCCTGAAAGCCCACCTAACTCTTCGTAATGTTTATATAAAAGTAGGCTTGATGTTGGCTCTTCTTCTAATGCCTTAATATAAAGTTGCTCTAACAAAAAACTTACCATTGGTAATGCAAACGGCACTTGAATGGCTTCTTCTATAATAAGTAGATCTAAGCTCTGATTATCATTATCACTCTGCTCAAAATGAATACCAGAAAACAGTGCTTGATCGTGCACTATTGATTGCCACTCTTTTGCAGTTAGTTGTGAGGCAACATTTGAAATAATAGGAGAACGAAGAGCTTGGCTATCTAATAAACGTCCTAAATATTCATTTCTTACAGCCAATACTATATTTAAAGGAGTTAATGATTTCGCTAATAAATCGATAATGCTCAGTTCATTAGCAATTACACTGATAGCTTGATCACTTTGACTAAATACTTCTTCATATTGATCTAAGTAGAGTAAGCAATGAATAGACTGGTTAGTTAAAAACTTCTGAAAGAAACTAATTCCATCATTTTTTGATGTATTAAAAATTTCAATTATTTCATTAACATTTCGGCAAGGGATATCCCAGGCTTGAATAAGTTGTTCAAATATAAAGCTTAATATCCCTTGAGAAAGATTTAAGGAGCTAGGTGTACATGATGCCCAAAATAAAGATCCATATTCTTTTTCTAGCTTTGGAATTAATCCTGCTCTGATTAGTGAAGACTTTCCTGTACCACTGGCTCCTGAAACGATCAATAGGCCGCTATTATGTTCAATATCATTATAAATACGCTCTACGTCTTTATCGCGACCAAAAAAACGTACACTGTCTTCATAATCAAAACTGCTTAACCCTTTAAAAGGAACCCAGCGGCCTAAAGGATCTCCATCATAATGTTTACCTAACAGCTCACCTAAAGTTTCCTGTAACCTATTTGAAGCTATTAATTGCCCATTTAATTCTAATAGGCGCTCTTTAAGTGATGCTGGAATTTCTTCATCATTACTTGCTGGGTAACAGAAATAAAACTTAGGGATATTATCTTTATTTTCTTCAACATAATTACAGACAGACTCAATTTTTTCAGTTATCTGAGCAATTGAATTGATTTGACCAGAAGTTAATACTTCACCTGTTGCAAATATGGGATGTTTAAAGTGACTATTTTTATTGAGTTTTAATCGCCACCATGCATCAAAACAAGCTAGAGCAAAACCTAAACCACTACTTGAACTACCCTGAGTAAAGTTGAATGCTTTGTTGTTACATGCAAATAAATTTACGTTAGCTCTAAAGCGAGAATGTTGCTCTAACTTATTTAACGAAATATATGCTGCTATTGCAGATGATTGAAGGTAGCCCTGCTGTTCAATGAAAGATTCATCGGTTAATGTCTGCTTGAGCTTTAAGCTCAAAACAGCTTTAACGTTCGAATCTCCAATTCGACTTTCTTGAGGACGTACCCCTATTTTTAATATGGTAGTGGTGCTAGTTAGTATATGAATCATTGATATATACCTATATTTTATTGCTATTATTCAATAATTACTTCAATACTGATCTTCCCTTTAACAAAGTTACCATCAACCTTATTTAAGTGTCCGCTACCTTCAGCTTCAAGCCCTGATTCATCGACATATAAAGCTGCCGTTAATAGGTTAGTTCCATCGTTAGAGATACAAATATTTAAAGTCTTACCAAGATAAGAAGATAATGACTGTTTCATTTTTGAATTATCTGCTTGATTCGATATTAGGTATAAATCGACCTCATCTTCTGATCCTATTACTTTTCTGATATCTAAAACAAAACCAGCGCCACCGAAACTTAATGGTTGAGAAAACCAATCTGCTAAGGATTGCCCAGAAGCTGCAAGTAACTCTGTTTCTGCAAAGATATCCGTTGATGGTTTTCTCTTAGGTTTAAAAGAAACAACATTTTCGTTATTTGTAACTTCCTCATTATTGATTTTATTAAGACAAGCATTAATCTCTTGTTGGAGGGATATAGGGATCCCGTTTCCCAGCTCAGCGTTAACATCATCCATCATTTTATTAAGCACGTCTTCTTCATGTAAGGCTACAATTTGTTTAGTGATATCTTCTTGTTTCATGAATGACCCTTTGAGTTTTGCATCTGTTCACGTAAAAATTGAATTTGTTCATGAGGGTTATTAACAATAACACCATGTGGTTGAGTACACAGTGATACTTTTTCAACAAATCTCTTTAATTCTTGTGTAGGGTTGCTTGAGCCATAACCAAGATGTTCAGCTAAAGCCTTTAATGGCATGTCATAATCGTTAAACTGCCAAAAAGCAGCTTCAAAAAATGTTCTTCTATTTTTATCACTAACTTTATCTAATAATGATAAGTAACAGTTTTTAATCCACTGATATGCCTCTTTTACAAACAGTTGCTGCTCAGGTGTATCAGTCTCAACAAGTGTTAACTCATTTTCATTAACATCATCGATATGATCATTTTTGATGTTTTCATACTTATTCTCTGAGTTTAATCTTTCGGCTTTCGTTAGACGTCTATTAATGCCTAAAGATGCAAGCAGATCCATGTAACATGAATAAACAGTTTGCTTTATATAGGCAGTCGCCATTTTTTGTTCATCCTCAGTGTCGAGGCTATTTTTTTCTAAAAAACCTTGCTTAAACAGTTTGATAAATGTTTCTTGAACAATATCTTCAATTAAGTTTTTATGCCCCAAATCTCTAACTTTCCAATGTGTTATCTTTTTAATTAATAACATATATTTTGCCAACTCTTTGTTATCAACTTCCATACTTTAGCCTGAGGTTTATTACATATTTTTAATTAGTAATAATAATACCAAATAAACTTAAGTATTTTAGTTTTAAAGCGTTATTTCTTTCAGTTCTTAGAAGCTTAGTGCCATACAACTTGGCCACGTTGCCAGATAACATCACCATTTTTTTTAAATGCTATGGCTTTGTACCCTACAGAGTTTCTGTTGTTGTTTAACCAAACAACCTGATCTAGTTCAGGGTTTGGGCATGCTTGCGCCATTCTCTCAACCCAACTACCTAAATCACCTTTTCGATTTAGTGGTTTAGCAATCCAGCCTTTAGTATCTGATGTGTTTTGTTGATAATTCATTACATATCCTCAATTAAATAGTTACTTATAAAGTGTTTAAAGATTTACTTACTCGCAGATAGAAACCAACTGACACAGGGAGAGTTAACAATTTTTTTAAAAAAAATAAATTACTTTTCTAATTTACTGCTTTATATGGTTTAGAGAGTATTTTTAACCTCCATAAACTCGTTTAGATAGAGTTGTTTAAATTAAAGTGTGAATCTGCATACAGACTATAAGTGCTAAAACTAGTTAACAAAGGGCAATTAAGCTTTCATAAATTCCCTGCTGAGTACCTAGTTAGTTGTAGGACAAATAACTAGGAAAAATCATGAAAGAACAAAAATCACCGTTTATACGCCAATATGTACGCGCTAGTAAATCACCGTGGGAAGATGCTTCCACCATTTTACTATTAGCTGATGTTATTGATAAGCAAACACTAGAACTAGGTTTCACAAATTACATTTATTTACACCGAGATAGCATGGGGAGTGTGCTGGGTATTAGTATTTCTCAACAGTTATTAGCTGCTAATCCTGAGTTCTCAGAGCGGTATTTGGAGGGTATTGAAATGTATGCCTTTTTACTCATACATATTGAAGCCATAACGAACTTCTGCAATTTATTTTCTGCAGAATTTGAGCAACTGTTTATGCTAAAACCAAATGCGTTTTTTGCAGCTGCAGAAGACAGTTGGTTACGGTTAATAGAAAGCTCATAAACTCTGGCGAGCCTTTAGGCTCGCTTTTTATTTTTAAAGGTTCTGATCCAATTGTGTTTTAAATAAATAATTTAAATACCCTAAAAAATCACTATTTCTCCCTGGGAGTGCCTATTTAACAGTAGCCTCACAATAAGAGGAGTAAATAATTATTAACGGACAATAATTATTAAGTTAATTTTAAATAAGGAAATTCTATGACTTGCAGATATACCTCTACTCTAGACATTCTCACCCTGTTAGAAGATGTCAAAACGGTTGTTAGGGATAACGATCATAAAATAAACAAACTCATGCTAAGCGCAGATAACCCTAACTTTAAAGGCTTTTGGGCTATTGTAGAGCCTCAAGTTTTTAATAAAAAACATCTTAATTATCGTGGCGTAAAAGTTCTGATATATAAACTAATGATTTGTTTAATAAATGATGTACACCAACCCGTACCAGCATATCCTGATTATGATGACGAGTTTTATGAAGAGCCAGAGCAAGCCTTTAGTGATGCGCCAGAAGAGCGCTTTGATTCAGTTTTGGATAGTAATTTCGAAGATGGATTTGAAGAAGACTATAAAAATGATATTGAAAATGAATTTGTTGACGAGTTTGAACAAGATCGTATTGATCGTAATATTCAAGATTCGATAAACAGTCTTCTAAATAAATAATATAGGACAAATATAAGTTATTTTAATAATAAAGTAACTGCCTAATCATTACCCCTAAAATATGCCATGAGTCATTATTTGCAGGCTCACTGCTTAAGCTGAAATCTGGCTTAAGCAGCTCAATCTCATTAATAGAGATTACACCTCTAGGGGAAGGCGTGATGCAAATATAGCGCCTTGTTATTACTTCACAAAAGCGTGTATTTAATAATAATGTTGGCAAGGCTTTAAATAGGCCAAAAGCAAAGGGGGAATGGATTACTATCCATTCCCCCTTTGCTTATCTATTGTTTATTCATAAAACATTTCATTAATTTCTTCACATAATTTAGTACGGTATATTATAGAGGCTCGCAGCAGCTCAGCATCACTTTCACTGAGAAGTGGTGCTCGCGTTTTTTTATCAAAACGCTGTGGCATCTCCTCAAATAACTGTTCGTGGAGTCGTTTAATGTCATCAAAAATTTTGACCGACTGAGAGAATAAAAAAATCTTACTGTAATCGCGTTTTTTTAACGAGGCCAAATATTTTAGCAAAATGACCTGCCGTGCCGTTTTATTTTTAAAAGAGTGCTCCACCTCAATAGCGGCTATTGAGCCATCAGGAAGTTGCACAGCGCCATCCACAGTTCTTGCAGCGGATAGGCTGTTAATTCGTTGAAATTCAGGCTCGGTAATGAATCCACTCCACATTGGCGCATATGTTTCATCACTGTGATAATTGTGTATACCGCGCAGCATAACAAATGCGTTAATTAGATTATGCATTATATTATTTTGATTGAATTGCAAAGCGGGGTTTCTATTCGCTCTAAAATGTATGTCGATGCCCATTAATTCCTCTGCGAATTTGGCAGCAGTGTAGGTAGGCACATAAACGCGACCGTCTGGGCTTCGATGTGTTTTTACCACCCGCAATAGTCCATCTTTTTCTAGCCGGTTTAAATGCTCTAATGCTAGGCGATGATTAATGCCATATAGCCAACTCACAATGCTTGGTGTAACAATAGAAAACCGAATTGCAATAAGCACCGAGACCTTGGTTCTGTTAACCCCTTTTTGGTGGTTATTTGCGCCTGGATAATACCGCATATCAATATCAAAATAGCGAGGGTAGTGAGTATGAAATGGGTTGTTCTTTTCTAAATTTTTTGATGGTTGCTGAGTCAATTCAAAAATCCTTTTGATGAGTTAATTGTTAAAACTAACTAGCATCGCAACATAATAATTATCATCATTTTATAATTATATTGCCGTTTTTCATTCCGAGATGCTTTAACAGCATGCACGGAATCATTGCCGCGATAATTATCGCAACAAAAACCGCCTTCAGCGGATGGCTTCTCAACTTCGTTGTTCAACCATAGGGTCTAAAACGCCCGCCAGCTCTGGTGTTGCTCCGCAACGAGCCGCCTCAACGCGCTATCGCGCTAGCGTTTTAGACCCTGCGCGAATGCACCGAGCTACGCTCTGTACTAACCGCCATACTGCCGCGCCTGACAATGCAATGGGTGCCCCATAATTTGCATTTTTCATCTGCTGTAATTTTCTGCGAAAATAGATGGTTCGATATCAATTTGTGCCAAAATGATATCGAATTTCGCTGATGCGAAACACTATCGCGGTTAGTACAGACCAGCTGTACATTCGCGCAACTCCATGTGTCCTAAGCTTCGCTTATGCCACATTACGCGCTTGTTGGCCTCATTCTGAGACGCTTTTTTTTTTGCAGTTTTTCGTGCCGAAAAATGCCATTTTAAAACCTGTCTTTCAGACAAAAAACGCCTTCAAAATAAACTTATGGATGCTCTTTTTAGAAAAGAGTAAAGGATTTAGCTTAATAAAAATTAGGTGAAGTAAGAGGAGGGGGAACTACTTATGCAAACTTTTTGTTGCTGAGCTGCGCAGTCAAACAAGTTTGATTTTTATCACGAAATCATTAAATTTGAAAGCAGAAATTAATGATTAATAAGGTTAAAAAATGAAAAATAATGATGCTAATGATATTGCTATTAATCCCTCAACAGGATTACCTATCACAAATGCGAGCGCTAGCATCGTTGATGTTGGCGGCAATGTGGTGGGCCAACCTGATAGGGTCATGGCTGTTTACGAGATTGAAAGTTCGGTAGTAGATTTAAACGATGATGGCTACTTTGATGCTTTTGATGACGGCTTTTAATGCTCAAAATATTGAAAGCTATTAGTCGATATCGAATAGAAATCATCTATTCGATTATTGCATTTAGTGGCTCAGCGGTACTTTCTTTCCTGTACCAATCAACTCAAAATTTTGCCTGGTTTATTACGCTGACCTTATTCTGTACCAAGATGGCTATTGGCATAATCAACTATGAGCAATATCGCCAAAGTAATGGGCGTAGTATGAGAATCATGCTCAAATATTTGTTATTTAAATTTGTATAAAACTGTTTATTTGTCCTAAACGCAAAGCGCCCTGATTTTTTAGGGCGCTTTTTTTGTTGAAAGCATTAATTAGACTATCACCAGATAAAAAAGATTAAGGTGTATATAAAAATGAGTTTTTAAAACTATTAAATACGACTGAATAGGAGGAAGTAACTTAGAGGTAGATGGTTCAATGAGTCGATAGATATGTAAAAATACATACCTACCAACCACAAGGAATATACAGATTAGTTTTCATATACCTCTGCTTACGCGGAGGGTAAAAATTAGTAGTTACAATTGCTAACTAAATTTTCTTTACTACAGTGATTTTGTCGCACACCCCGCCAAAGCGGGGAAACCAATTTAGCAGCACGACCCTCTAACTAAATTTTCTTTACTACAGTGTTTTGTCGCTCACCCCCGCCAA
>NZ_WTKZ01000073.1:0-17608 GCF_011378805.1 Pseudoalteromonas sp. Z9A6 | reverse complement strand
TCCCCGCTAATTTCTTAGCAGGGATTTGTGTATAAGAGACAGCTTATAGCGCCTTTTTTAATGCTTGTTAGTTTAATTGGCTTATTAATAAACTAAAGAATGCTTCTTTGTTGTTGCATGTTTGTGCATTTAAAATAAGTTGCTCGCCTAGTGCTAATGTTTGTTTTTGCACTGTAAGGCGCGCATTGTCATCACTAATTCTATCTATATCGCTTACGTGCGCAAGCCCAATAGTACGCCTAATTAACTCAGCACCACAGTAACCAACAGCATCTTGCAATACGTTTTTCATAAAGTATTGCGCATAGCCTACTGGCGCTAATGATTCATCTAATGTTTTAGTGCGTATTAATTCAAGCCATTGCTGCTCAAATAAACTATAGGTGTCTACGATACAGCTAAGTAAATGTGTTTGGTAATTGCGACGTGCTACAAAGTCATCAATATGCCCTGCTTGTGCGCAGTAATTCAATAGTAAATTACCAATAAAAGAGCCAATATCGAACCCAATAGGTCCAAAAAAACCAAATTCTGGGTCAATCATCTTTGTATTATTATAATCAACAAAAATGCTACCGCTGTGCATATCACCATGAAGTAATGTTTGCGGCTTAGATAAAAAATTAGCTTTTAGTTTTGCTATTTCTAACTTTAATGCGTTGTTTTTTTGTATTGCGTCAACTTCGTTTTGTAGTTGTTTTGGGTAGTTATTGCGTTCGTGCTCAATGTACGGATCGCTAAAAAATAAGTCTTCCGTGATTTGGCAAAGCTCAGGATTAGTAAATTGGCTAACGAGTGCTTTTTTAGTTTGCGCGGTTAAGTAAAAATCTGAATTATAAAAGCCGGTGTGGCTTAAGTAGGTCGCTACATGCTGTGCCAATTTAGGGAATTGCTCTGCATTATTTTGTGCAGTACGCAATATTTGTAAATTACCTAAATCTTCTAAAATAGTCAGGGCTTGTATTTCACTATAATGTAAAACATTAGCAGTATAAGCTGGGCAAATAGCACCATGGTTAAGTAAAACTTGTGCTTCTATACGGGCTCTATCAAGTGTTAATGGCCACGACTCACCCACGCAACGCGCGTAAGGCAGAGCTTGCTTTAAAATAACACTATTGTTTTGCTCATCAGTAATTCTAAATACTAAATTAAGATTGCCATCACCAAACTCATATGCCGATAAGGTTTGTCCGGAATCAAAAAAATTACATTGTTTAGATTCAATTAATGTCGATACGTAATCGATAGCGCGCTGTGCATTAAAAGCAACATAGTTAGTCATGGTTTAAATCTCAAAAATCAGCTTTTAAGCATTCTATACTTTTAAATGTTTAGATGTCTACAAGTCTAGCTTGAGAGTTATTCAAAGTGGTGTAAAATAACGTTACGCATTTTTAATACCTTAAGCATTATGCAAAACTTAATCGCAAGCAGTTTAAAATATGAAAACGGGTCGCTTAGTGTGCTCGACCAATATTTACTACCTCACCAGCAGGTATGGCATCAGTGCCATGATGTAGAAACCATGAAAGAGCTGATCATTAACTTAAAAGTGCGTGGAGCCCCACTTATTGGTTTAGGCGCGAGCTTGTTAGTGGCGTATTTAGCTGAGCAAGGGGTAGTGAAAAGTGAGCTTGAAAAAGCAATCAATGAACTAGAAGCCACTCGTCCAACGGCGGTTAATTTAATGCATTGTATGGCGGCATTGCGAAAAGCTTTAACGCAAAGCGATTATGTTGCCGGTATTGTTAGTACTGCTGAGCGGTTGTTTATTGAAGATATTGAGCTGTGTGAACGAATGGCAAATCGTGGTGCCGAGCTTATAAATAGTGGCGACAACATATTAACTCATTGTAATACAGGGGCGCTTGCAACCGCTGGTATTGGTACTGCACTGGGTGTTATTTACAAAGCGCAGCAAAAACATGGCAACGTACATGTGTGGGTTGATGAAACACGACCATTATTACAAGGCGGCCGCTTAACGGCCTTTGAGCTTGAGCGCTGGGAAATACCGTACACATTAATTTGCGATAATATGGCGGCAAGTTTAATGGCTGCAGGTAAGGTGGATAAAATAGTAGTAGGGGCTGATCGTATTGCTGCCAATGGTGATTTTGCTAATAAAGTGGGCACCTATAATTTAGCCGTACTTGCGTATTTTCATAACATTCCATTTTATGTAGTTGCGCCTATTACCACGCTTGATACCAACACCGCGTGTGGTGATGATATAGAAATAGAGCAGCGTAATCCTCAAGAAGTGCGCGGAGTTAGCGGTAGCTTTGGTGAGGCTTTATGGGCACCCACCAATGCTAATGTATATAACCCTGCATTTGATATAACTCCGGCAAAACTGGTTACAGGGTGGGTGTTAGATACAGGTGTGTACAACCAAAGTCAGGTTGAAAATGGCGATCTCATAAAGCTTAAGTAGCTTCGCGATATTTTGGTCCACGTTATGTGTATTCGTGTGGACCAAGGTTTTGAATGACTAACTTATGATAATAACGGAAATTGCTTTGCAATAGACGAGTCAGTGCTTTTTGCTACCCAGCCCTCTGTATTGTTAAATAAGCGAATGGCAGTAAACTCAGGGTCGCTGCCCATATCAAACCAATGCGGGGTAAGTTCAGGCACTGAAATTAAATCGCCTTGTTGGCAAAGTACCTGATAAACCTTATTGCCTAAATGTAGGCAAAATAGCCCTTGGCCTTTTACAAAAAAACGCACTTCGTCTTCACTATGGGTATGTTCAAATAAAAACTTTTTGCGTAGCTCTGATGCGCCAAGATTACCTTTAGCTAGAGATATAACGTCTACTGTTTGATAGCCATTTTCGGCTTTTAACCGATCTATATCGCTTTTGTACGCACTAATAATTTGCTCATGGGTGGTGTGCTGATTAATATCTGCATTTGCTTGCCACTGTTCAAAACGTACGTTTACTTTAGCTAGTTGCTTTGCAATATCATCAGCATTTGATGTGCTTACAAGTGCTTTGCTTGCATCGTTGTCAGCATATATTGTTAATTGACTCATACTAATTGCTCCAATTTAAATTGGCTAAAGTCATTAATATAAGGGTGTGCTTTAGTGCTTGCTTGCCCATCACGAATTAAATGTATTGTTTTTAAGCCGGCAGCTTGCGCGGCATCAAGCTCGCCGGCTACATCACTTAAAAAGAGTATTTCTGCTGCTTTAAACGGTAACAGCTCAACAATGGTGTTATAGGCCATTTGCTCTTGTTTTGCGCCAACTTTGGTGTCAAAAAAGTCAGTAAACAAGCTGCGAATGTCACCATAATCACTGTATTTAAAAAGTAGCTGCTGCGCTTTTACTGACCCTGACGAGTACACATATAAAGCTATATCGCTGTTGTACTGAGCTTGTAAAAAATCAAATGCATCTGGGTATAAATGCCCTTTAAAATCACCGTGTTCATACCCTGTTTGCCAAATTAAGCCTTGTAATTGCTTAAGTGGAGTGATTTTTTTATCTTCATCAATCCAGGTAAGTAAAGTGCTAATGACTTCTTCAATATCGGCGTTTGGCTTTTCGATAAGAGCTTTTATGGCACTAATTTGCTCAGCTACATCTGGCTTATTAGCATTGGCACGTACAAAGGTAGGTAATTGTTTTGCTGCGTAAGGAAACAACACCTCTTTAACAAACGAGATACGGGTTATTGTGCCTTCGATGTCGGTTAAAATGGCTTTAATCATTTAGTTACTCCCGCTTGAATACCTATTATTTTTAAGCGCTCTAGTTCGCAACTAAATAAAAACTCTAAGGCTTCTAGGTGGCGACGAACTTCATCAATATTACGCCCTACTGCATATAAGCCATGGCCACGTATCAGTACGCCGTGCTCTATAGGTGTATGTAAATGATGGTCACTAACCAGCAGGCTTAATCGGTCAATATCTTGATCGTTATCGAAAATAGGAATGCTCAGCGTTTCTAAATGCGAAGTAAAGCCGCTCAGTGCTTTTTGCATTTCATAGCCTGTTAAATCAAGCTGATGCCCTTGGGTAATTTGCGACAGTACGGTAGCGGCTACAGAGTGAGTATGCAAAACACACTGCGCATCAGGTATAAGCTGATACAAACTTAGGTGTAATTGTGTTTCTGCCGATGGTTTTGCAGCTCCTGCTAGGCGCTCGCCTTGGTGATCTAATTGCAAAAAATGCTCTTGCGTCAGTGAGCCTTTATCGTGCCCACTTGCTGTAACAACAAAGCCAGTGCTAGTACGAGCTGAAAAGTTTCCGCCTGTTGCGGGTCCCCAGCCTTTTTGGCTAACCCATTTTCCGGCTTCAATAAGTTGTGAAATAGCGGTATTGTTTTGCATACATTCCTCACTAATGAGCGTAAAGTTAATTGTTTTTAGACGGCTATACTTCTGTTTTAAGCAATGATAGCATCGCTTTAAGCGCAAAACCATCATTAAGGGCATCACGTGTTTGAAAGTAAATTACCAAATTTAGGCGTTAGTATATTTAGCCAAATGAGCGGGTTGGCTAATGAGTTTTCGGCAATTAATCTCTCTCAAGGCTTTCCTGAGTTTGATGCTCCTGATCTTTTAAAAACGCAGTTAAATTATTATGTGCAGCAGGGCGTTAATCAATATTCACCTTCAAGTGGTGTACCACGATTACAGCAACAAATTGCTGATTTAGCAAAGCGCAAATATGCAGCTGATATAAACGCAGCTGATCAAGTTACTGTTACCTCAGGTGCAACAGAGGCATTGTTTGTGGCTATTCAAACAATTGTGCGCCCAAGTGATGAAGTGATTGTATTTGACCCTGCATATGACTCTTACCAACCGGCAATTGAACTCGCTGGTGGAAAGTCGGTACACATTGCTTTAAGTGCGCCAAATTACACTATTGATTGGCAAGTAGTAAGCCAAGCTATTACTAAAAATACCCGTGCAATTATTATTAATACGCCTCATAACCCAAGCGGTAAAATATTACAGCCACAAGATATAAAAGCGCTTAAAGAGTTAGTTGGTACTCACAATTTGTATGTAATAAGCGATGAGGTATATGAGCACATTACGTTTGATGAACAACCGCATTTAAGCGTATTACGCGATGATGAATTATTTGCCAAAAGCTTTGTTGTATCGAGTTTTGGTAAAACGTTTCACAGCACGGGCTGGAAAATGGGTTACTGTATTGCACCTGCCGATTTAGCTGTCGAATTTAGAAAAATTCATCAGTACGTTACGTTTTCAAGTTTTACCCCCGCACAGCATGCGCTTGCCGATATGCTCGAGCAGCAAGGTGAGCATATAGATGAGCTAAGCGGGTTTTATCAGCAAAAACGCGACTTATTAGCGAGTCATTTAAGTAACAGCCGTTTTAAAATTTTACCTAGCCAAGGCACTTACTTTTTATTGTTAGATTACAGCGATGTATCGGATTTAAACGATGTTGAATTTTGCCATTGGTTAGTTGAGCAAGCCGGTGTTGCGGCTATTCCGTTAAGTGTTTTTTATCAAAATCCACCAACCGACAAAGTAATTCGTTTATGCTTTGCTAAAAACGACAACACTCTCATAGAGGCTGCGCAAATATTATGTCAACTTTAACCATTACAGCATTGCAAAGCTCGCTTTATTGGCTTGATAAAGATGCTAATTTAGCCATGTTTAATAAGCAGCTTGAAGCAATTACGCATCAGCCCGATCTTATTTTACTGCCCGAAACATTCTCGACTGGCTTTGCTATCAATTTAGATTGTGCAGAGCCTGAAAACGGTAAAGTACTGACGTGGTTAAAGGCGCAGGCTCATAAACATAATGCGGTTATTGCGGGTTCGGTACTTGTTGCACAAGGCGATAAAAAAGCGAATCGGTTTTATTGGGTAAAACCCGATGGTGAGGTGAGTTATTACGATAAGCGCCATTTATTTCGCTTAGGCAGCGAGGGCGATTACGTTGTAGCAGGGCAAGCGCGCAAAGTTTTTGAAATCAATGGTTTTAAACTATTACCGCAAGTATGCTATGACCTGCGCTTTCCGGTATTTCAACGTAATAATAACGACTACGATGTAATGATAAACGTAGCAAATTGGCCTGCTGTACGCCGCCATATTTGGGATACGTTACTTATGGCGCGTGCAATGGAAAACCTATGTTACGTAGTAGGTGTTAATCGCGTGGGGGAAGACGGTAATGGTGTGGCGCACAATGGCGGTACAGCGGTATACGACTTCAAAGGCGATGCATTAACTAAAGCGCAAGATGACGCAGAGCAACTAGTTACTATAACACTTGAAAAAGCGCCACTGGATGAGTTTAAAGCAGCGTTTCCTGCCTATTTAGATGCAGACTCTTTTACATTAATATAAACACGTTAATTTAGCGCAGAGCCAATAAAGTGTTAAAATAATCGCTGATATTTTTGTTGGCGGCTAATGTACATTATGAACACTTTAATCACTCCTGTAATTTTAGCAGGTGGCATAGGCTCTCGCTTGTGGCCGCTTTCTCGCCAAGCAATGCCTAAACAATTTTTACCACTACTAAATGAAAACACGTCATTGCTACAAAGTACGTTGGCGCGTGTTTCTGATGAGTTGTTTGATAATGCTATTTTAGTGTGTAACGAGCAGCACCGATTTATTGCCGCCGAGCAGGCTGAAAGCTCAATTCCTACTGCGTTATTACTCGAACCTAAAGGTAAAAATACCGCGCCTGCCATCGCATTAGCCGCCCACTATGCACTACAAAATGGGATTACTGGTCCGCTATTAGTGATGCCTGCCGATCATCATATTAAAAACTTTGATGTATTAACGGCTAAGCTCCCTGAAGTTGTAAAACTTGCTGAGCAAGGAAAGCTAGTGACGTTTTCGATTACTCCTACAGAGGCGCATACTGGCTATGGTTATATAAAACAAGGCGCGGCTATTGCTGGAACGGGTTGTTACGATGTTGCACAATTTAAAGAAAAGCCTGACTTAGATACAGCGAACCGTTATTTAGCTCAAGGTGGTTATAGCTGGAATAGCGGCATGTTTTTATTTACCCCCACAGCCTACTTAAAAGAGCTCGAGCGGTTTGCGCCAAAAATAGCAACGAGTGTCGCTGCAGCGGCGCAATTTACCAAAGATTTAGGGTTTACCCGCCCAAGCAACAGTGCGCTTGAACACTGCCCAAGCGATTCAATTGATTACGCCATTTTAGAGCGCAGTAATAACGTAGTTGTTATGCCTGTTGATTTAAAATGGAGTGATGTAGGTAGTTTTTCATCCCTTGATGCGCTTACAAAAAAAGATGAAAACGGTAATAGCTTAAATGCTAATTATATGGCTCAAAAAAGCACTAATAACTTAGTTATTAACGAGGCTGAACACACTATTGCCACGCTTGGAGTTAGCAATTTAGCAATTATTCATACTCATGATGCCACGTTAATTGCAAACCAAAATGAGCTAGATTCTCTGCCTTTGTTGCTTAAGAAAATTGCTATAACACAGGCTGATAAACTTAATCATCATCAAGTGGTTTTTCGCCCGTGGGGGAATTACCGTACTTTGGTTGAAGGCACTGGCTTTAAAGTTAAAAAAATTACTGTAACCAGCGGTGCTAAGCTTTCGACGCAGCGCCATCAGCATCGCGCTGAGCATTGGGTGGTGGTTTCGGGTATTGCAGATGTGTGTATTAATGAGCAAGCGTATACGCTAACGCACGACCAATCGTGTTATATCGCCGCAAAGCAAATTCATAGTTTGGCTAATAATCAAAAAGAGCCGTTAATAGTTATTGAAGTGCAAACCGGTGCTGTACTTGATGAAAGCGATATAGAGCGATTTGATGATAAATATGGAAGAGGCTAATCATTAGCTTTTTTTAAAGCTAATTCACTATTACTCTAACTGCCCACGCACAAACTTTAAATATTGCTCTAAGCTGCGTTGCCACAGATCTAGCGCTTCATCAAGCATATCGTTATGTGGCTTTTTATCGAGTAAACGGCGCTCTATTTTTTTAAGCTCAATACCATAGCGATTAAAACCAAGTTGCAGAGCGGTACTTGCTTGGCGATGTAAAAGCTTAATGCATTGCTCTGGTTGTTGGTCAATAAGCTTTTGACAGCGAATTAGCTTGTTGCGGGCTGAAAGCACAAATTCATTATAAATTGAAGACACTTCATCTTCACTAAATGAGCTGGTGAGTGTTTCGGCCGCTGTTTTGTCATACAAGGTATCAATAAGCTCTACTGCAATGCTCGCAGTTTGATTAGATTGAGAGTCACTAAGTGCTTGGCGAAGCTTTTCATGCTTAATAGGCTTGCCTACAATGTCTTTTATTCCTAATTCTAAATACTCTTTTACTTCGTCAGGGCTAAGGCTTGCAGTAAATGCGAGTACAGGCGTTCGTTGATTTTTATGATCAATGCGTTTTAGACGTTTAAGTACTTCTTGGCCTGTTAAATCAGGTAGGTTCATATCAAGCAAAACAACATCGAAGTGGTGAGCTTGCATGAGCTCTATGGCACTTTTCCCATCTTTTGCGAGCTTAATTTTGTGTTCATCGTCGGCCATGAATTCTATAGCAATTTTTTGATTTAAATCTAAATCTTCAACCAGTAATACATCAAGACCTGTTAAGTAATCTTTAGTTTGATGGCGCTGCTCTACAAGGCTTAATTCACCTAAAGTAAAAGTAACGGTAAAGCTAAATACACTACCAGTACCAAGCTGGCTGGCTATTTCGAGTCGGCTACTGAGCTTTTCAAGCAGGCGGCTAGTAATAGCTAAACCAAGGCCGGTTCCGCCTTTTTCTTTTCCTGCGCTACTTTGTACATAAGGTTCTGTTAAGTAGGCTATCTCGTCATTTTCTATACCTGGTCCTGAATCTTTGACACTAATTTTTATAGTGTGCTCAAGTTGTTTTTCTAATACTAAATCAACCTGAATTTTAACGGTTCCGTGATCTGTAAATTTAATAGCGTTACCGACTAAATTAATAATTATTTGTCTAAGTTTTTGTTGGTCGCAGTAATAACAGGCTTGCTCAGGAATATTATAGATAAGCTCAAATTTTAGCTGCTTTTGCTCGGCCATTGGGCTTAGTAATAAACATAAATTATTAAGCCATGTTTTAAATTCTACATCTTCTTCGTAAAGCGCTTCGTCACTTTGATCTAGGCTCGCGTAATCAAGGACCTTATCTACCAACAAGTTAAGTGATTCGGCAGAATTTATAATTGCCTCGCAATAGGCTTTATTGCGGGTATCACTTGTTTGGTTCATAACAAGTTGGGCGCTGCCTAAAATACCGTTTAGTGGGGTGCGAATTTCGTGGCTTATTGTTGATAAAAAGAGCCCGCGAATTTCTAAATCTTTTTGTGCTTTATCGGCGAGTTTATTGAGGTGCTGTTCTCTGCGCTCATTACATAATAACGCCATACCTGCAGCATAAAACATGGGCGCAATTACCCCATTTAAAAATAATAAAGAGCTAAACCAGCCGTTTACTAAAAGATTTTTTTGTTCAATGTTATCCATAAATAACGAGCGGCCGATAAAGCTCAAAGCAACAAGCGTTAAAATGGTTATGTATACAATGCTGCCATTAGGGTAGGGTTTGCGCGCGTACTTAATAAATATAAAGAGTAAAAAGCCGGCTTCTGCTATGTGTTGTATATCGGATGCAATCACTCTTTCGTGTAGAGATGGGTCAAAAAAGGTGTAATAGCCAAGCATTACAGTGCAAAAAGCGGTTACTGAGCAAAGTAATTTAAAACCAATGCCGTGATAATTTAAAAACTGACTGAGCGATAAACAATGCACTATTGATGCGGCAAACATCATGCTACTGGCAGCGCTAATAATTACTAAATTATGTGTATCACCAACAAGAGTAAAACCAATAACAGAGCCTAAAAGCAATATGGGATAGAAAATGTATAGCAGCGTGCCCGATATTTGTTTGTTCGTTCGCCATGTTAAAAAGTTAAGTAAGGTCATTACAACCATGATGGCGATGCTGGCAAAATAAAGAGTGAAAGAGTCGAGCATTAATATTCCAGCAAAGTAGTTTTAAACTAAGATTATTAAAAGTATACACTTATACCAATTATCAAAACAGATCACTTAGGCAAGCAAATTGGTATTAAATAAGTGTGTAACACATACAAAAACAGACACCTAAGTGTCTGTTTTTAATTTTAAACTAAATATATGATTAACGAATTTCATCAGGGATATTTTGTTGTGCCCAAGATAGGAGCTCAATACGGTTACGACATTTAGTTTTTCTAAATGCGCTATATAAATGTGTTTTAACTGTGTGTGGACTGATACTTAAATCTTCTGCGATTTCTTTATTCTTCGAACCTTTACTCATTAGTGAGATTATTGCTTTTTCTCGTTTAGTAAGTTTAACAGGCTCAATATCCCCTTCGGTTAGTTTATGCAGCGCATCTTTATTAAATTGCAGCATACGATTTAATGCATTACACATAATATCGCGACGGTACCAAAGCTGATCTTCAAGTAGTAAACGAATACCTTTCATTAATACATCGGCGTTATCTGTTGTGTAAAATACGCCACGAATACCGCTCAACAATGCACGATTAGCAAGCTCAGGGTTCTCGTCTAGATTAAATAATATGATATCGCATTTAATACGTAGGTTTACTAGTTGTTCTTTTAGTTTTCCCCATGCATCCTTGCTAGATGTTTCGATAAACAAAAGTCGAGTCCCTTCAGGTATATCTAAAATATTAGTACCCGTGGTTACGTCAAGGCCTTGCGTTTTTAACAAAGGTTCTAAAACGTTAATACCAATAGTGTTAATTGGCTCTTGATCTAATAACAAAAAGGCTGAACTGCTCATGTTTTTATACTCTTTTATAAAGCTGACTGTTTAAGTTTATCACGACTTCCGCACCTTTTGTATTAGAAAGTCGCTGAAGCACTCAATAACAAATACGATTTTACGATTATTTAAACATAAAATGTTGCAAATAAGTAACCATTTACTCTTTATAACCATGAAAAATCATAACGTTTGTAACTAATTGGTTGAGCAGAATAGTTAGATAAAAATATTTAATTAATTTACTTTTTTTACATTTTGGTAAGGTGGCCATCCCATTTCTTTACCGCCAAGCATATGTAAATGTATGTGATAAACGGTTTGTCCACCATGTTCATTACAGTTCATGACCACGCGGTATCCGTCCTCAGCAAAATTGTGCTGCTTAGCTAATTTTGCCGCAACAACGTATAAATTGCCTACTAAATGTGAGTTTTCAGGATTTATATCATTTATAGTAGCAATTGCTTTTTTGGGGATAATTAACACATGAAATGGCGCTTGTGGGTTTATATCTTTAAATGCGAGGGTGTCTTCATCTTCGTAGACAATGTCGGCCGGAATTTCACGATTAATTATTTTGGTAAAAATAGTCTCTTGGCTCATAGTGTGTTCCTAATTAAGTGTTATGAATTTTAAGCTCACTAATGACAAACTTTCAAAGCAGTGTCAAACTGAAATCAAATAAAGGAGTTAATATGCTTAAACCAATTTTAATAAGTAGTGCAGTTGCATTACTACTTAGTTTTTCGGCTAATGCTGAAAACATTCACTTTCCAGAAGAAATTGTACCACTACAAGTGGGTGATAAAATGCTAGAAAGCTCTTTGTTTAGCCGTATTGATGATGTAGAGCTTGCGCCAGGAACTTACCAGCTTAGGCTAAAATATACCGATTTATATGAAGATGATTATGACACGCATGAAGTTGTGGAGTCGGAACCATTTTGGGTAAGTGTAACTGTTGAAGCAGGTAAAGATTATACCTTAGTGTTTAATCGTGCTGAAAATGCAGTATCTGCAAAAGTATTTGCAGAAGCACCACAAGTTAGTTTAAAAGCAAAAAGTAGCGCTGTTGCTAAGCCTTTAAGTGTTATTTCTAACACGCAGCTAGCAAGCAATAAACCGGTAATGCAAAATACAATGCCTGCAGGACCTTCTCGTCCTAGTCAGCCAATAAAGCCGATAGCACCCATTACAGGTAAAGGCATGCCAAGTGCGCCGCAAATGCTTGATTTTTGGTGGCAACAAGCCACAACTGCAGAGCGTAAAGCTTTTTTAGAAAAAGTGACAAAGTAGAAAAATAGCAAAACAAAAGGGCCAAATTTGGCCCTTTTTAGTTTCTAGTTAACGCTATTTATTCAAATAATGCGTCAATAGTGCCTTGTGCAAGTGGGTGGTAACCCGGGCGTGCTTTTAAGTACACGCTTTGTGCCCACTCTTTTTTACCGTTAGTGATAAGGGATTTATATAACGGTACAATTAACTTACGACGGCCAATGCCTGATAAGTGCTTATCAAGTGCAGGGTAAATTGGTTGATAACCATTTCCTACTGCTAGCATAAACCAAGCAAACGCACGTTCAGCATTAGTTGACTGTGTTAGGTTAAATTCTGAGTCAAGCTCTACCATGTGCTCCTGGCTTAAATCACGTGGTAAGTTATTTAAAAAGTGTAGCCACTCATGCACAGACCAATCAGCTGTTGGCAGTTGAGCTGCAGTTGTGTCGCCTTTTAGCCATGCTGCTGTTGCAGTATCTACTTTATCAAATGCATCAGAAGTAGGGTTTGGCGCATCACTTGGTAATCCAGGTTCAAAAATCCATTCGTTTACTTTATCCATGCTTACAACATCAGGATACTTTTCAATTAAGTTAGCTTTTAAGTAAGTAACAAATTGCGCGGTAGTAAGTGATTTAAACGAAAACTCTTTAAAGTACGCTTTTACAAACGGGTCAAATTTATCGCGACCATATTTGTTTTCTAGGTAAATTAAAAATAATTGACCTTTAGTGTAAGGCACTGAACTGAATGCATCGTCTGGGTCGCGGCCGTTAAGTTTTAAATTAAGGCGTGTATCTGGTGCATCAATTGTTTTAAGTTGTGCGCGTAAAGACGCTGAATCAAGTGCTTGTTCCATAACCGCACGGTCACGACCAAATACTTCTTCCATAATGCGGTTTTCAACGTACGAGGTAAAACCTTCGTTTAACCACAAATCTTCCCACGTTGCGTTAGTTACTAAGTTACCAGACCAAGAATGAGCAAGCTCATGAGCAATAAGGTTAACTAAGCTTTTATCACCGGCAACAACCGTTGGAGTTATGAATGATAAGCGTGGATTTTCCATGCCACCAAACGGAAAACTTGGCGGTAGCATTAATAAGTCGTAACGACCCCAAGCATATTCGCCGTACATCGCGTTTGTTTTATCGATCATGGCTTGGGTGTCGTCAAATTCAGCAACTGAGGCATCTAAAATTGTCGGCTCAGCAAATATGCCCGTTTGGTGCGACATTGCTTTAAATTCTAAGTTACCTGCGCCAATAGCAATTAGGTAAGGTGAAATTGCTTGTGGCATATCAAAAATGTAGTCCCCATCTTTATAAAGCGCATCTTTGTTATCGGCACTCATTACAGCACGTATATCTTTTGGTGTATGAATTCGTGCAGAGTAAGTTACACGCATTGCGGGTGTATCTTGCACTGGGATCCAACTACGTGCATGAATTGCTTGCGATTGGCTGTACATAAATGGATGCGTTTTACTTGCCGTTTGCGTGGGTGTTAACCATTGCAGGCCTGAAGCTTCTGGACGACTGTTGTAGTAAATACGAACTACTTTAGCTTGGTTTTTAAACACAATAGTAAGCTTTGAGCCTTTAACGTCATCTCGCTTAGCTAAATCAAAAGTCGCCTTTTTCCAGTTACCACTTTGATCTTTGTACATTACTTTATCAATGTCTAAGTCGCGGGTATCAAGTACAAGCGTTCTACTTTTGCTGTTGTTCCACTGAAGAGTATGCTCAACAAAACCTTCTAACTGCTTGTCGGCAAAGTCGACATCTAAATCAAGGTTTAAGTGAGTAGTAACAACATCATCAAGGTTAGCATACGAGTTTTGGTCAATCGCATTAGCCATTGCTTGCGAACACATACCCGCCATAGCGAGGCTTAAAAAAAGAGGTTTAATTTTCATCATTACTCTGAACACAAATAAAAAAGTGCTGGTTTTATATCACGATTGGCACGGTGGGTTGAGTGATTTTTACAATCTAGTGCCACATTTGCGACGATGAGGTAAACTATTGCGATTAGTTACCGGTATTTTTAGAGAGCTTTGTGGCGCATTCATTACACTCCTTACATACATTCGCATTAAACAGCCAATGCCAAAATTTTGTTGAAATTACTCAGCTTGAGCAACTTAAAACGCAAAGTTTTAGTACACCGTTTTGTTTGCTAGGCGAGGGCAGTAATACCGTATTTTTAAATGACTACATGGGTACGGTTATAAAAATAGCCTTAAAAGGGATTAAAATTACTGATCGTGAGAACGACACACTAATAAGTATTGCTGCAGGCGAAAACTGGCATCAACTAGTCAGTTATTTATTAGAGAAAAATATACCCGGGCTTGAAAATTTAGCACTTATACCGGGCACAGTGGGTGCATCGCCGGTACAAAATATTGGTGCTTATGGCGTTGAGATAGCTAAATTTATTGAGTTGGTAGAATACTTTGATATAACCACTAAAACTATGCACTCACTAAATAATACACAATGTGAATTTGCTTACAGAGACTCAATATTTAAACATGCCCTTAAAAATAAAGCGGTGATCACGCAAGTGCATTTAGCGCTTCCAAAAAAGTGGCAACCAGTATTAAGTTATGGCCCCCTGCAGCAGCTCTCAAGCATTACCCCGCAAGCAGTATTCGATCAGGTTATAAAAACGCGCAATAGCAAATTACCTAACCCATATACACTCGCCAATGCGGGTAGCTTTTTTAAAAACCCAATAATTACTAACCAGCAGTTGGCTGAGCTATTAAAGCAGTTTGCAGATTTACCTCATTACGAATATGGGCAAAGCCATCACAAGGTCGCAGCAGGTTGGTTAATCGATCAAAGTGGTTTAAAAGGGCACCGCGAGGCCGGTGTAGAAGTGCATGAACAACAAGCGCTAGTGCTTGTTAATCACGGAAATAGTGAAGGTAGTGACCTAATAAAAATGATTAAACACATTCAGCAAGTGGTTTATATGCGCTACAACATTATGCTTGAGCACGAAGTACGTTTGATAGATTCGTGCAGCGAATGCCATATTAACGCGGAGCCTGAGCAATGAAAGCACCTGATGGAAACAAACTCGCTATTTTAAATGCACTCAACCAAGGGGGCTTTGTATCTGGCCAAGCCTTGGGTGAAAAGCTAGGAATTAGCCGAGCTGCGGTGAGTAAACATATCAAAACGTTACAAGAAATGGGCTTGGACATTTTTAAAGTGACTGGCAAAGGCTATTGCTTAAATAACCAAGTGGGCCTTTTAAATAAAACGCAAATTGATCAGCACTACAAAGCGCTAGGTGCTAATACTGCCGATGTAGAAGTGCACCCTATTATTGATTCGACCAACAGCGAGCTTATGCGCCGTATACAGGCTAAAACAGCGCTTGAGTCTGGCACTGTTATTGTTGCTGAAATGCAGCAAGCAGGGCGCGGCCGACGCGGCCGTGTTTGGCAATCCCCATTTGGCGCTAATCTGTATTATAGTTACTTTTGGCGTTTAGATGACGGGCTTCAAGCTGCAATGGGTGTATCAATTGCGGTAGGCCTTGCTGTTTATGATGCAATTAAAGCGTTATACCAAATTGATGTAGAGCTTAAATGGCCTAACGATATTTATATAAATAAACAAAAACTTGCAGGTGTGTTGGTTGAATTAGATGGGCAACCGCAAGGACCTTGTCAGTTAGTGATTGGTATAGGTATTAATTTACAAATGCCTGAGAGTTTTAGCCAACATATAGACCAAGCGTGGACCGACTTAAATCAACATACTCAAAAGCTTGATAAAAACCAGCTGGTGGCGTCACTTACTTATCATTTAGAGCAGCGTTTAGTGCAGTATCGTCAAACTGGCTTACAAGATATGTATGAGCAATGGAATTCGCTTAATGCGTTTGCTGGCGATTATGTTGAGCTAAATACAGGGCACCGAAGCTGGCGTGGAATATGCGAAGGTATTGACCCACAAGGTGGAATACGAATTCGCCAAGATGGTGAAGTAAAAAGTTATTACGGTGGGGAAGTCTCCCTCAGAAAGGCGCAAGTATGAGATTACTGATCGACGTAGGAAATACATCACTAAAAGCTGTGCTGTGGCATAACGAGCAAGCACAACCAGCAGATATAAATAACCTGCCTTGGTTACAAATAACCGAAGTGATTTATGCATGTGTAGGGCGCAGTGATTTACTAAACGATATTCTCGCGCAAGCGGCTAGCAATAATATTATTTGTTTTGAAGCCAAGGTAACCAAAACGCTTGGAGATCTTGTATGTGCTTACGAGCACGTAGGTAACTTAGGCATAGACAGGTGGCTTGCGCTTATTGCAGGCTTTACATTATACCCACATAAAGCATGTATTGTTATTGATGCAGGTACTGCCACCACAATTGACGTGCTTGATAGTGAAGGCCTACATTTAGGTGGCTGGATTTTACCCGGGCTTGATTTAATGACCTCATCGCTTACACAAAACACCCAACGTGTTTTTGATGACGGTAAAACACCGTTTACTAATGAATTGGGTAAAAACACGCCAAATGGTTTAAAAAACGGTGCCTTAGTGGCAACCATCGGGGCAATTGAGCAAGCTAAGCTGAATTTAACGGCTCAAAAAACAGAACAAGCAACACAAATTATTTTTGCTGGTGGCTATGGCCCACTATTGCAGCAGCAATTTGCAGGAAGTATTTTTGATTCATTGCTCGTAATGAAGGGATTGAATTATTGGTACGAATTAACCGAAACAGTATAAAAAAGTGCAAAAAACGCGTTTTCGCGTGAATATTGAGCATTTAAACTAAAAATTTACACTTTTTTTAATTTTATTGTTGCATCCCAATAAACCTTACTCTAATATCTCGCCCCGTACTAAAGCAGTGCCGACTTAGCTCAGCTGGTAGAGCAACTGACTTGTAATCAGTAGGTCAACCGTTCGACTCGGTTAGTCGGCACCACTTTCCTTTTACCGGAAGTGAATTAGTAGAGAATTATCGTGGAGGGGTTCCCGAGCGGCCAAAGGGATCAGACTGTAAATCTGACGGCTCAGCCTTCGCTGGTTCGAATCCAGCTCCCTCCACCACTTTATTCTTGACGGTTAGAGGTAGTTTAAGAACAGATTTTTATGCGGGCATCGTATAATGGCTATTACCTCAGCCTTCCAAGCTGATGATGCGGGTTCGATTCCCGCTGCCCGCTCCAGTTCTTGTGTTGCTGATATAGCTCAGTTGGTAGAGCGCACCCTTGGTAAGGGTGAGGTCGGCAGTTCGACTCTGCCTATCAGCACCAGTCCTAAGAATCTCCTTGATTACTTCCTTTATCTGTCAGAAAATACTATTTGAAAAAGATTAACTTAATCTACCTTTGGTGGATTATTTTCATATGTAATTTAGATACACAAAACTGATAGGTTCCGTCATGGCAAAAGAAAAGTTTGAACGCGTAAAACCGCACGTAAACGTTGGTA
>NZ_WTKZ01000072.1:13225-18981 GCF_011378805.1 Pseudoalteromonas sp. Z9A6 | reverse complement strand
CTTAATCTAGCCAAAACAAGTTATGCACTTACAATTTGAATCTAGGATTAAAAATATAGGACTAATTAATAATAAAGAGCAGTTATAAAAAACTATAAAAAATAAAACCAAAATATAGGCAATAAAAAACCCGCAACATGTGCGGGTTTTTTTAGAGAGTTAAGGAGCTAATTACTTAGCAGCTTTTTTCTCTTTTTCTGCAGCGATTACTGTGTCAGCTACGTTTTGTGGACATGGTGCGTAGTGTGAGAACTCCATAGAGAACTGACCACGACCAGATGTCATTGTACGTAGTGAACCAATGTAACCGAACATTTCTGATAACGGAACGTCAGCTTTAATGCGAACGCCAGTTAAACCAGCTTCTTGGTCGCTTAGCATACCACGACGACGGTTAAGGTCACCGATTACGTCACCAACGTGATCTTCTGGAGTGAACACGTCAACTTTCATGATTGGCTCAAGAAGTTGTGCGCCCGCTTTAGGGATTGATTGGCGGAAAGCACCTTTAGCAGCGATTTCGAACGCGATTGCAGATGAATCCACGGCATGGAAACCACCGTCAAAAAGTTCAACTTCAACGTCTAATACTGGGAAGCCAGCTAGAACACCTTCGCCCATCATTGACTTAAAGCCTTTCTCAACTGCAGGCCAGAATTCTTTAGGTACGTTACCACCAACAACTGATGATTTAAACGTGAAGCCTGAAGCAACTTCGCCTGGCTTGATGCGGTAGTCGATTTTACCAAACTGACCAGAACCACCAGATTGTTTCTTATGCGTGTAGCTATCTTCGATTTCACGAGTGATAGTTTCACGGTAAGCAACCTGTGGTTGACCAACGATAAGGTCTACACCGTAAGTACGCTTAAGGATATCAACTTTGATATCTAAGTGAAGCTCACCCATACCTTTAAGGATAGTTTCGCCTGAATCTTCATCAGTCTCAACTTGGAAAGATGGATCTTCTGCAACCATTTTACCGATAGCAACACCCATTTTCTCATTACCGCCTTTATCTTTAGGCTGTACAGCAATCGAGATTACTGGAGTTGGGAATACCATTGGCTCAAGTGTTACTGGGTGCTTAGGATCACATAGAGTGTGACCAGTTTGCACATTTTTCATGCCTACGATAGCAATGATGTCACCAGCTTGTGCTGAAGTAAGCTCTTTACGCTCATCTGCTTGCATCTCAACCATACGGCCAACACGCTCAGTTTTACCAGTAAACGCATTAAGGATAGTGTCACCCTTATTAAGCTTACCTGAGTAGATACGTACGAAAGTTAATGCACCAAAACGGTCATCCATTATCTTAAATGCTAGCGCCTTGAAAGGTTCGTCAGCAGATACGATTGCGAATTCGCCATTTTCGTTACCTTCTTCATCCATAAGAGGTTGAGGATCAACTTCTGTTGGAGCAGGTAAGTAGTCAACAACAGCATCAAGAATTAATTGCATACCTTTGTTTTTGAACGCAGAACCACAGTAAGTAGGGAAGAAAGCAAGGTCACGAGTACCTTTACGGATACAACGCTTGATATCTTCGATAGAAGGTACTTCACCTTCCATGTACGCTTCCATTAGGTCATCGTCTTGCTCTACAGCAGTTTCGATAAGCATTTCATGGTATTCATCAGTTTTCTCTACCATGTCTGCAGGAACGTCTTCAATAGTGTAGTTTTCTGGAAGACCAGTCTCATCCCAAACATATGCTTTTTTGTTTAAAACATCAACAACACCTATGAATTCGTCTTCAATACCGATTGGTAAAGTCATGATAAGTGGAGTAGCACCAAGTACTTTTTGTACTTGCGCTGTTACACGGTAAAAATCAGCACCCATACGGTCTAATTTGTTTACGAAGATGATACGTGCAACACCTGACTCATTCGCGTAGCGCCAGTTAGTTTCTGATTGTGGCTCAACACCACCAGAACCACAGAATACACCCACACCGCCATCTAATACTTTAAGTGAACGGTAAACTTCAACGGTGAAGTCAACGTGTCCAGGAGTATCGATAACGTTAAAACGGTGATCTTTCCAGAAACAGCTTACTGCCGCAGACTGGATAGTAATACCGCGCTCAGCTTCTTGCTCCATGAAATCGGTAGTCGATTCACCATCATGTGTCTCACCGCTTTTGTGGATAGTACCTGTAAGCTTTAGGATACGCTCAGTAGTTGTGGTTTTACCCGCATCAACGTGCGCGAAAATACCAATGTTTCTGTACTTCGATAAATCTGCCATTAATTTTACTCTTAATAAAGTCGATAAATTATTCGGCAGGAGTATAACATCACTTAATGCGAACATCACCATACAAGCCGCTTAAAATGCAATCAATTCAACATATTTTTTTTATCGTCAGAATCTATTAAATATCAAACATAACAAAAAAATCGCAAGACATTGAAATTAATAGCGTTTAATACTTAAGTTTCAGATACACCAAGTTACTTCGCTATTTTATAGCAACGTTCAGGGCGGCCAATACTGCCGTAACTTTGATCCGCTGTTAACTTACCTGATTCAAGCAAATACTCTAAGTAACGACGTGCTGTAGAGCGACTAACACCGACCAAATCGCCCATTTGCTGAGCAGTAAATGCAGTGGTTGCGTGCTCTACAAAAGCATCATGTATTTTTTGCAGGGTAAGTTGGTCGACCCCTTTTGGTAAACGAACAAACGTGTTGGTTTGCTGCTTTGAGCCAAATAACGTATCAACCATTGACTGCGTTACTTCACTTGCATCAGAAAAACATTGCTGACGTGATTCAAAACGTGCAAGTGCTTGATCTAGTCGGTTTAACATTAATGGCTTAACTAAAAAGTCGCATGCGCGTAACTGCATTGCTTTTTCAAGGGTTTCAACCTCTTTTGCAGCCGTGAGCAGCATAACTTCACTTTTAATTGTTCGTCGTCGTAAATCAGTTAACAAATCTAAGCCATTACCATTAGGCAGGTGTATATCGAGTAAAATTAAATCAGGTTCAATTGCATGCAGCAAAGCTGTTGCCGTGCTTAAATTACCTGCAATGCTGCCCACTACCTGATACTGTGCTTGCCTTAAACTTTGCTTTGGCGTTTGATTGCCTGCAATACCATTTGGTAATAACAAGTACTGCGCTAAAAGCTGTGCTACCTCTACTTCGTCTTCAATTATTACTACTGAATAAGTCATGTTTAATGCTCTTATTATTTTGGAATATAAACACTTAGTCTTGCACCAAGTAGGTCTGACTCACCAATTTTTAACGTACCGCCGCATGAGTCTAAATTTTTATGAAATTAAGCATGTACTTTAGTACTCACTAGCCGATTTATATATGAATAAAAAACAAACCTATCAATAATAAGAATTATTTGTATTTAGGTGTTGACAGGCAGTTAGATCTAACTGATAATCAATATCAACAAGACGGATTGCATACCACTTGTTAAGGAATGAATTGATTTGTTTCTCGACCCTGAAACAACGTGTGGCGCACGTAAACAGCTATGGTTACTTGTTATGAACCGCAACGCCCCTTGATGTTGATGATGAGTAACCGCCCTACTATTTTACTTGCTACATTGCTCATATCGGTGACGGTAGATATGAAACTAAAAAAGCCCTTACGGGCTTTTTTTATGTCTGTAATTTAGTTGGTTAAATTAAACTAAATCAATTAACGACGGTTTTTACGTGCGCGTGCTCGGCGTTGTTTTTTCTCTTCTTCTTTAGCTGCCTTTTTAGCTTCTGCTGCAGCGCGTAAACCAGCAACCATTACTTCTTCTTCCTCACGCATTTGCGGGGTTTCCATAGTAATACGGCCAATAATACCGTCGCGTAATTCGTTGATTAGTATTTCAGACATTTTGTATGTGTCTATTTGATTGCCACCACGAATACAGCCGCGTTTTTTCCCCGCCATTTCAACAAATTCCCAATCACTTTCTGGTAATTCATCTATTTTATAACGCCCTTTTAATAACTCAGGGTATGCACGCAATAGGTACTCAGCTGTGTAACTTGCTACTTCTTCATACTCAAGTGCTGTATCACGAATGGCACCGGTGGCGCCTAAGCGATAACCTGAGTTTTCGTTTTCTACTTTTGGCCACAACATACCTGGCGTATCGTAAAGCATAATACCGTCTTCAAGCTTAATGCGTTGTTGCGCTTTAGTAACAGCAGGCTCATTACCTGTTTTTGCAACTATACGCCCAGCCAATACATTAATTAACGTAGATTTACCCACGTTAGGAATACCCATGATCATGGCTTTAATTTGCTTATCTGCACCCACTTTATGTGGCACTAGCTTTTTACAAAGCTCATTAATACGGTGTACTTCAGCTGCTTTATCATGCCCAAAAGAAATCGCTTTAACACCGTTTTCTTGCTCAAAATAATCTTTCCAGATTTGAGTCATTTTAGGATCAGCTAAATCAGCTTTGTTCAAAATTTTGATGACCGGCTTACCTTCACGCAAGGTTGCCACCATCGGGTTTTCACTACTGTAGGGAATGCGCGCATCAAGCACTTCAATGATCACATCCATTTGTGGCATTATTTCTTTAATTTCATTGCGGGCTTTATTCATGTGCCCAGGGAACCACTGGATAGCCATTTTTAACTCCTAACGTATAATTAACCGCTATTTTAACTGGCAATTCATTTAATTGCGCTATACTGGCGCAAATTTTTTCAGATTAGTTGTTATGGCTCTTAAATCCACCATTATGAAAGTGCAGTTATCGCTTAGCGATATGGACCGCCACGTTTATCAAGATTTTAATTTAACCTTGGCTCAACACCCATCAGAAACCGACCAAAGGTTGATGATTCGCTTACTCGCTTTTGCGCTAAATAGCTGTGATGGTTTAGAATTTACTAAAGGGTTAAGTGCTGATGATGAGCCTGAACTTTGGCATGTAAGCTATAGTGAAGAAATAGAACTATGGGTTGAACTTGGCTTACCAGATGAGAAACGCCTTAAAAAAGCCTGTAATAAATCTAAAAAAGTGGTGCTGTATACTTATGGTGAAAACAATCAAGCAATTTGGTGGCAAAAACATCAACCTAAATTGTATGAATTTAAAAATCTAAGTATTTTTAGCCTTGATTACGCAGCAACACAAGCACTTGCTGCTTTGGTTGATCGTGGAATTAAGCTCGCCATTACCATTCAAGATGGTGAAGTATGGGTAAATACCGATAAAACCAATATTGAAATAAAACCGCTAAAGTTAATGTAATTACGGTAGTTATACCAATTGCATTAAATTAGTTATGTATTATAGCGACAAATAAATAAGTCGATAACAAGGCGAAAATTATGATATATAGCTGTTTTATATAAATAATTTTTAACGCAGGTAGCGGATTATTTAATACGCTAGGATGATCATGTTTTTAATAAAATTGGTATTAGGGAGCATATGAAAGTTAAACACGTTATTGTTTTACATGGCTTGTATATGTCTGGCTTTGTTATGCGCCCACTTTGTTCACGACTTGAAGAGTCGGGTATGACGGTATTAAACATTACCTACAATACGCTCGACCCTCACCGCGATACCATATTTGCACAAATTGATGAGTGTATTTCTAACGAACCTGCAGCGCTTGTATGCCACTCAATGGGAGGGCTTATTGCACGTGCTTACCTAGAGGCAAACTCTCCTGCTAGCCAGAATATTACGAAGGTAATTACACTGGGTACTCCACATAAAGGCAGCCATATAGCGCAAAAAAAAAAAA
>NZ_WTKZ01000072.1:0-13215 GCF_011378805.1 Pseudoalteromonas sp. Z9A6 | reverse complement strand
GTAATTACACTGGGTACTCCACATAAAGGCAGCCATATAGCGCAAAAAATGAAGCAAAAAGGGTTTGAATCATTTTTAAAAAATAGTGTTGAGTTTTTGCTTACTAAAAATGGTAATTGGCCTTTTAAAGCTAAGCTTTATAGTATCGCAGGCGATTTACCTATTGGGCTTATGCCTTTAATAGTCAAAGGTAGCCAGTCAGATGGCACCGTATTACTAGATGAAACCAAACTTAAAGGTATGGCCGAACACAAAGTGTTTCATTTAAGCCATACCAGTATGATTTACTCGCGCCAAGTACTCGATTACATTTTAAAGTGCTTAAACGAGAAAGATTAATCCTCAGCATTGGCTGCTATTTTATAACTAATTAAAAATACCACTGCCAATATAAGTGGAATCGGCGCCGCAATGTAGCCAAAAAAATCTGAGTTCGCAAAGCTTGCACCCGCTAAGTGCGCTACTAACCCAAGCACAAATGCGATGACTGCAATTCCTACCACAATTAACTCTGCTTTATTTTGTTTTGCTGTTTTTGCATGCATGTTATCTCTCCTAATTATTTCGACAATATTATTATGCGCCGTTAGGATGAATGATTTTTGACCTACATCAATAAAAAAATACCTAAGCTATTACCTTGAATAAAATTTGTTTTAGATCATGATTTATATACTTTTGAGTTTTATTTATTTTTGAGGGGTAGTATTTTTATTAATCAGTCCCATTTCTATTAATAGTCTAAAGTGAATACAGGTATCAAAAACAGCTAATAGGTTAAAACTATTAACTAGATACATTTAAACGAATTTACTAATTTATCGAAATTAGTAATACTTATCACAAGTTCACAAATCAACGGTTATTCAAGGAGCAAGTTATGTCACAGGTAAACGCAATAGGTCTAAACAGTGCTAAAAGTGATGACATTGTAAAATCACTCAATACGCTATTAAGCAGCTACCAAATTCAGTACATGAATGCGCGTGGTTTTCACTGGAATATTAAAGGCCGTAACTTTTTTGAACTACATGTTAAGTTTGAAGAAATTTATAACTTATTACTTCTAAAAGTAGATGAAGTTGCAGAACGTATTTTAACGTTAGATGGCGCACCTCTACATGCATTTTCTGATTACCTTGAAGTAAGTAAAATTAAAGAAGCTAAAGGTATTAGTGATGGCGTTACAGCCGTAGAGAACCTACTTGCTGGTTACAGTACATTAATTCACATGCAGCGTGAAATTTTAACTCAAGCTGGTGATGCAGACGATGAAGGTACAGCCTCACTAATGAGTGATTACATCTCAGAGCAAGAAAAGCTGGTTTGGATGTTAAAAGCTTACTTAGACTAAAGTTAAGCAAAAAAAAACCCTCAATGAAGAGGGCACAAATAGGGATAAATCGTTAAATAACCAAGCGATTCGGTTACTATATTAGCCTCCTCCCCATACTAAACAACGCCCCTGTTACCAGTGGCGTTGTTTTTGGTTTAAGTGGGCACAATACTTATATATTGGGATAAACGATGTATAAAAAATTACTGCCGCATTATTTTTTCCAATAAAAAAGCCCCAGCAATACTGAGGCTTTGTGAACGTAACTAATTAAGTAACTATAGTTAGTATCGTTATTGTTGGTTAGAATTTACTTCTAAAACCAATGTAGGATGATTGCCCAATTGGGTCATACGTACCTGCATCCGTTTCAGTACCCGTGCTTGAACCACTTACACCCGATAAAATTCGTGGTGGCTCTTTATCAAATAAGTTACTCGCACCAGCGTAAAGCTCTGTTGAATCGCTGATATGGTAACTTGCTTGAACATCATGATATGTCACTGAACCAATCCCTACTCCACCTGGAGCAATACCAAAACCACTTAAGAATTGATCATCAAAGTCTGCAGCGCCAATGTAAGTTAAGCTCCAGTTAAAATCAAAGTCGTTAAGTTTATAACCAAAGTTCCAGTTAGCTTTATGCTCTGATGCACCAATTTCTCTAGCAAACTCATCTTTATCAGCGCCAAGAAGTGGAATGCTATAACCATCGATTAGGTAAGTATAAGCAAGGCGAGTTCTAAACGCACCTGGGCCAATATCAGTAGAGTACGTTAGTGTTAAATCAACACCTTCTGTACCTAAACCACCACTATTAGATACACCACTGTCAATAAACTCTAGTGAACCAGCACTATTATTACCTGATGGCGCACTACGACGAGTTACAAAGTCACAAAAGCTTGTATCGCCACCACCATAACATTGGTCAAGAATAAACTGACGAGGTGTTGATACGATTGCATCTGTAATTTCGATATCAAAGTAATCAAGCGTAATGTCTAGGCCTGATATTAGATTTTCTGGTGTAAATACTAAACCTACTGTTACAGAGTCACCAACTTCATCTTTTAAATCTTGATTGCCACGGTTAAAACCACTAATACCTTGTAAGTCAGACTGGTTAAGCGTGAACTCGCCATTTGAGGCGATATTAGTTGTAACACCAACATCTGTACGACAAGCATCACCTGCAGCACCACCGCCACTATTAGTAACACCTAAACATGGATCGTTTAAACCACTTGGGAAAGTTTGTGAAGGTGGAGAAAATAGTTCATCGATATTTGGAGCACGTGTTGAACGTGCACGGGTAGCACGTAAACGTAAGCTATCCATTACTTCCCAATCTACACCCACGTTCCAACTTTCGGTATTGCCTACTGTTGAGTAGTCAGACAAACGAACTGCTGCATTCATTGTTACAGAATCAAGCACGGGGATGTTTGCTTCTACATAATATTCAGTTACATCAAACGAGCCTTCTGTTGCTGGAATTGCATTACCCGCATTAAGGCCAGCTTGCTGTAGAGCATCAAACTCACTACGTGAGAACTCTTCACGGTATTCAAAACCAGCAGCGATACCTACCGTACCTGCCGGTAAATAAAATAAATCACCTGAAATATTACCACCAATGATTTCTTGCTCAACCGACGTTGAAAGTGAGCTAGGTGCACTTACAAAATCAATAGCACCTTGCGATAGCGAATTGAAACCGTAAATGTCTACCGGCGCACAGTTAAAGCCACGTGCTGTCGCATCGATACAAATAGCCTCATCAGTAATACCATCGCCATCTAAATCTTGGCTATCGATAACAGCTTCTAAACCTTGACGAAAGCTTTGTACGTTAACTAAACCACCAGAAACTTGCTGCTCTTTTGTTTTACCGTATACATAGTAAGTATCGTAGAACCAACCATCTGCTATTTCACCTTGAAAGCCTAGTGCTAAACGGAATGTATCACGCTCAGCTCGTGCTCCACGGTTACCGATATCACTTAAGCGCTTTGCAAAAAAGATATCACGCATACCATCACCGTCGGTGTCGGTTGCTGCGTTATATATATCATCAGGTACAAATGCGTTACGCAATATTTCACCGTTTACATTAAATTCAATTGGTACTTGGCCATTTGCATAGATGTCGTCAGAGGCAAAAGGAAATGGCTCTAATTCAGAAACGGTTGTTGTTGCAGCGTAAGTACCTTCATAAAAAAAGCTATGCTTGTCGCTTAGCTCGTAGCTACCATTTGAGGCAAATAAGTAACGTTCTGTAGGTATCGCTATCGTACGTACGCCACTTCGGTTAAAACCATTTGCAGCTACGCCATCGCCACCGTTAGTACTAAACGAGTTTTGTAGGGTGTTTGCATCATTAAACGTAAATGTTTCATCCCCAGCGCTAAAGCGACCCTGTGGCGGAAATGAAGATAAAAATGGGCTTACAGCATCAAATACAGAGCCCGGGTTTGCTACTGGATCATCTTCAAAGAAGATACCTGAAAATTGGTCTACTGCCGAGCGGTCACGGTCACGTGAAAAAACAGCACCTTGATCAGAATACCCAAGATGGAACATCGCGTGCCCTTTACCATCTGAGCTTGATAAGCCTGAGGTAAAGTTAAATTGGCGTGATTCATCATCGCCTTCGCTTGATTCACCATATTGGCCTTCGAATTCAATACCTTCAAAATCATCTTTTAGTACAAAGTAAACTACACCAGCAACAGCGTCAGAACCATAAACAGATGAAGCACCACCTGTCATAATTTCAACACGTTCGATGAATTGACTCGGAATAGTATTTAAATCGACAGCAGAGCTACCTGGTACACCTGATACATAACGACGACCATTCACTAAAACCAATGTGCGGTTAGAGCCTAAATTACGTAAATCAACAGTAGCAACACCCGCACTTGCGGTATTAAAGTTTGAGTTAGTACGGCTAATAGCTGGTGTACCAAATGCAGGGTTCTCTAATAATAAGTCTTGAATATTTAACGACCCTGATGCATCAATAGCAGCACTATCTACAACTTGAATAGGAGCCGATGACATTGCCTCAGCTGAACGAATACGAGAACCTGTAACTTGTACGCGTTCTATTTTAGTTATTTCGTCATCTTCTGCAGCCACACCTTGAAATGAAAAGCTTGCAAGTATCGCGCTGCTTAGCGCAACTGTTAACGACGATTTTTTAAATAATCGCGCGCTACCTTTGTTAGTTAATGCCATATAATTCCCCTGAATTGTTATTTTTGTAACTAAATGGTTACTTCGCGGATTACAGTAAGGGGATTTATTTAAACACTCTACGGGCATTATTTATGAGGCGTAGTCTTTGGTACGAATAGCAGCTTTTATGGGATGAATTAGTACGTCACAATTATTTTATAAATATATTGTACTTTTCATAACAGTTTTTCCGCTAAGCACGGTCTTTATTATTATATACAGCAAGAGATATAAAATAATGATCGCTTCTTTTCATGCATTAACTTTTGTTAGTAACACTAAGTTTGCAACATTTTTAACAAAGCGCGTGCAAGATCACCGGCACTTTGAATCTCAATCTTTTCTTCAAACAAATAGATTAGATCAAATAGACACAGATCAATACAATGTACTGTTTTACGAACTAACCAACCTAGCTGACCCGATGCAAATAGTGCATTTAACAGAGCTTGCTAAAAAGCTGAAGTTAGTCATTATTGCTCAATCGGGACATTTTGCGAGTTTTGCCTTTGAAGTTGGCGCTGTAGATTTTTTAATATTAGATTCAACTGCATCACGTATTGATAAATGCTTTGATAAGCTGATTCACCTTTGCCCGATTGCAAGTGTGGCCGAACGCCAATACCAGCAAAGCACACAAGCTGCAAAGCCATCATCACACATTGTGGTTAAAGATGTAGGTAAGGTAAGGCTAATTGATATAAATGATATTATTTGGATTAATGGCGCGGGCAACTATGTAGAGCTGCATTTTACCCAAGGTAATACGCCGGTACTACATCGCGAAACCATGAAAAATATTGAACAACAACTAGAACCTGAAGGATTTGTTCGCATTCATCGCTCTACGCTGGTAAGAAAACAAGCTATTTGCGAACTGATGCCTACTGACAGTTGCGATTATAGAGTAAGACTGAAAAACGATATGTGTTTAATCCTTTCACGGCGCTATAAAGGGTGTTTAGAGAGTATTATAAGCCCTCTTCAATAGCGGTTTATAATACTCATATTAATTACCAGTTCTGTTTTATATAACTGTCATTTGGGTGCACTAATAAATAGCTGTCGGTATCTTTATAAAAATTAACTTCTACATCGCTATTTTTCCATACTTTTTCAAACATATTTTTAGCTATGATATTAATGTTTATATAGTCAACTCGTTGATAGCCACGTTCTTTTACACCGGCAAAATAGGCCTCTAATGAATCGAGGCCATCCAAAGTTAACAGCTCAAACTCTTTTAAATTAACAACCATAAACTTAATCGTATTTTCAGGGTGAGTGCTCAACTCCTGAACAACTCCATTAGTTAACAGCGTAATGCCTTCATTATTAAAGCTCCCTTTCAATTCTAAATACATCTGAGGGGGCTGTGAACAAATTTGAAATTCACCATGTGCACCAAACATAAATCGCCTTACATATATCAACTTCTATATATAGGATAATACAATTTTCCGATTTTGCAGTTAATTTAATAAAGCAATAAAAAAGGCCATTTCGAGTGCTTTTTCCTCTAAACTTTTAAAGCGACCTGATGCACCACCGTGCCCTGCATCCATATCGGTTTTAAATACTAAAATATTACTATCAGTCTTAAGTTCACGCATTTTTGCAACCCACTTCATAGGCTCCCAATACTGCACTTGTGAGTCATGAAGACCGGTAGTAACGAGTATGTTCGGATAGTTTTGGGCGCGAATATTGTCATACGGCGAATAAGCTTCAATTACATCATAAAACTGAGGCTCATTTGGATTACCCCATTCATCGTATTCATTTGTTGTGAGCGGAATACTTTCATCAAGCATCGTGGTTAATACGTCTAAAAATGGTACATGACAGCCAACACCGCAATATAACTCTGGTGCTTGGTTTACAACCGCCCCCATTAATAAACCACCAGCACTGCCGCCTGAGGCAAACACCTTGCTGCTATCACAATAGCCTTGTGCAACAAGCGCTTTTGTCACATCAGTAAAGTCACTAAAGCTATTTTGTTTATGCTCTTTTTTACCTTGTTCGTACCACTCGCGACCTAGCATTTCAGAGCCTCGAACATGTGCTATTACATAAACAAAACCACGATCGAGCAAGCTCAGCGATGAACTTGAAAAACTTGGATCAATCGTATAGCCATACGCACCATAACCGTATTGAAATAACGGATTTGAGCCATCTTTTTTAAAGCTGTCTTTTCGATAAACAACTGATACGGGTACTTTAACTCCGTCGCGAGCAGTTACCATTAATCGCTCAGACTGATAGTCATCGGCATTAAAACTACCGAGTACTTTTTGCTGTTTAAGTAGTGTTTTTTCGCCAGTTGCTAAATCAACATCATATAAAGAACCTGGTGTTGTTAAACTTGAGTAATAAATACGCGCAGTGCCTGTGTCTGGCTCTGGGTTCATTGCTATTGCAGCATAATAACAAGGATCGGCAAACTCAAGTGCCATACGATCCCCTTGCCTATTAACAACTACAAATCGAGCTTGCCCTTGCTCGCGTTCACTCAATACTAAAAAGTCATTAAATAACTCTACACCTTCAAGCAGTACATTCTCTCTGTGAGCTGTATGCTCAACCCATTGTGTTTTATCAGCAATTGTTTCGTTTGTTGCCGTCATTAATCTAAAGTTTTTAGCTTGCCAGTTAGTCACAATATAAAATGTGTCACCTAGCTTATCTACGTCAAACTCGTGGCCATCTTCACGCGGCATTAATGCTTTAAATTCGCCAGTGGGCTTATTAGCATCAAGCACCCATGTATCATTGGTCTCTGTCGATGCTAAATCAATAATAATTAAGCTTTCATCGCGGCTTTTACCAAGCCCCATAAAAAAGCTGCTGTCTTGCTCTTCGTAGACCATTACGTCTTGGCTTTGCTCGCAGCCAAGCTCATGCCTAAATACTTGGTATCCTAATAGCGTTTTTAAATCTTTTTTTACATAAAAAACAGTTTTATTGTCGTTAGCCCAAACAACTTGTCCTTCTGTATTTTCAAGTACATCAGGTAGCATTTCACCGGTCGCTAAGCTTTTAAAGCGAACATTATAAATACGACGACCTTCAGTATCTTCAGAGTAAGCCATAAGCTGCTCGCATGGACTTAGTGCGACTTCGCCCAGCTCAAAAAACTCAAATCCTTCAGCTAAGACATTCACATCGAGTAAAAGCTCTTTATTATCGGCCTTTATACTCGTACTTCTATAGTGACGCGAGTATTCATCATCACCACGAACTTCTGAGTGATACCAGTATTTCCCATCTTTAACGGGTACCGAATTATCATCTTTTACAATGCGTGCTTTTAACTCTTCAAAAAGTGTATTTTGTAGTGGCTTCATAGCAGCTAACTGTTCATCGCAGTACGCATTTTCAGCATGTAAATGCGCAAGTACTTGCTCATCCTGGCGATCGTCATCACGCATCCAATAGTAATTATCGGTACGTATCTTATTATGAGTACTTAATGTATGGGCTTGCTGTTTAGCAATCGGGAAATTAGGTAATAAACTTAAAGAGTAGACAGGACGAGACACAACAAAACCAATTAAAAAAATAATGTGATTTGCAGTTTATCATAAAAATAAAAAAGCCCACCCAATAGTTGGATGGGCTAAAACGGTAAACGCTTCATTACTAAAACCGCTATACCTTTGGGAAGATAATTTAAGCTTTATATTTGCTGCCATGCCATAGCCCAGCTTTGCCCTACACCAGGTTCGAACATAGACTTATTATCGTCATTCGTGCGGCAAAACTCATTAAATGGCCAAGGCCTGCATTGATATACATGCCCAGTTTTTGGCTGCAATACCTTTGTACCCGCATTATAGTTTTCACAATTTTCAGGGTACACGTAATCATAAGTATCAAGGTTCTTAACAACACGCTCATCGCATTTTGCAATACAATGAAAGTCGACGTGTGCTTTACATATACCACTGCTTTGCAAAGCAAAAATTTCATTATTTCTATAGGCTACAATTAAACCCTGTTCGGTCATTTTACCTGCGCTAACCAGAGGAACATGCACATTAATATGCTCGGCAACTAAACGTGGCCATGCGTGAGGCTCACCTTGCTCAAGCGAGGTGATCTTGTAATCAAATGATAAACTAACCAGCTCTCCTTGCATGTCGTAAAAGATTACACTCACCACATCACCAATAAATAATTGGGTATGATGATTTAAGCAACCTATTGTTGACCACTTTCCACAGGCCAACGACGTATGCATAAACACGGCAACACCTTAAGAGTTACAAAATCTTATCCATACACTATGGATACACAAAAAATACACTGAGGGCAAGTGATACATAACAACACATTATGCAGTAGTCCCGCTACCATAGCTTTTAAAAAGCCTTAGACCGGAAACTTTGCGTCCTAACCTTTCGGCTAGTTTGCCAGCAATGCGGCGATTATAATTCGACCCCGCATAACAATCAAACAAAAGAATGCAACCAAAAACAAAAACCAACCCTTTAAGGTTGGTTTAATGTATTTTTAACTAAACAAATAAGTTAAAGGCTCTTTCGCCCACGTAAATACCAGCAACACCAATAAAGATATAAATATTAACCACGCAGGCCAAGACGCTTTAGTTACTTTAGCCTCAGAGTCATCCGCTTTTAACTCTTTTGAGCCTGTGATCATCGCCTTAACTAGCGGTTTGCCTTTTATTCTATAAACAATAATAGCTAATACATGCAAGCCAATAGCATAGAGTAAAATGTCAAAATTCAGCTCATGTAGCCAATTGGCAAAATCAATCGTATCGCTAGACACATATTGAGCAAGCGGCCCGTCAGTTAAAATACCATCACTGCTCATTAAGCCACTTGCAAGTTGCGTTATAATTAATATAAAAAACACTATCACCATACAGCTACCGGGTGCCGAATGGCCTAACGAGTCGCTTGGTGTTTTTAATGCCTTTAAAATAGATTTAGGAGAATGTAGTAACGCACTTAACCTTGCGGTTTTACTACCAATAACACCCCAAATTAAACGTGTTACTATAAGTGCTAAAGTAAAAAAACCTGCAACAAAGTGAAGCTCAATCATACCCTCTTCAATACTAAAATAAAGCACTGCAATACTTACAACCAAAAACCAATGAAAGCATCTAATAAACCCATCCCACACTTTTAACGTCGTCATTGTGCCTATCCTTAAAAAAACAGTATTATTTAATTTGTTAACTACTTTAACATCATAATATTAAGGTATCCTTATGAGCCATTCTACAAGCCGTGAGAGTAAATATCATGCAACCAGTTAAAAAAGCTATTTTAAAAGGCTTTTTAGATATGCTACCACTGTGTTTAGCCGTTGTTCCTTGGGGTATTTTATGCGGCTCTTTAGCGATTCAAAATGGTTTTAGCGCCTTTGAAACCCAAGCAATGTCGTTATTAGTATTTGCAGGCTCTGCACAGCTTGTTGCGATTGAACTTATGGCGGGCAACACACCATTGCTCACAATTTTATTCACAACATTTATTATTAGCTCTCGGCACTTTTTATACGGTTTAGCTGTGCGTCATAAGGTCATTGATCAACCTATGCGTTGGCGCTTACCGGTGAGCTTTGTTTTAACCGACGAGCTGTTTGCGTTTTCTCATCATCGAAAAGCATATAGAACAAAAACACGCTTAATATACGCATTGAGCGCTGGTTTTAGCTTTTATATTGCATGGAACATTTGGACGTTAATTGGCATTGTAGCGGGCACAATGCTGCCCGACTTAACTAATTTAGGGCTCGACTTTGCGATTGCTGCCACGTTTATCGCGTTGGTTATTCCGGGAATCAAAAATTTGGCCTCACTCGTTACGGTAATTGTAGCAGGCGTTAGCGCAACGCTTTTAAAAAGTACCGGATTTGAGTTATGGCTTGTTTGCTCAGCGCTGCTGGCAATGGCCGCAGGTTATAGCACAGCAAGGCTAACCGTTAAAAAGGAAGCAACGCTATGATGACAACTATTTTACTCATGGCGTGCATTACATTTTTTACGCGTTATTTATTTTTACACCGCGCTTTACCGTTTAAAGTAGGTCCTAAAATGCAGCAACTTTTAAGCTTTAGCGCACCTGCGGTGCTTACAGCAATTTGGGTGCCTATCGTGTTTTTGAATGAAGGTGGCATTAACTTAAACTGGCAAAACCCTTATTTAAGCGCAGCGATAGTCGCCATCATTGTTGCCTATAAAACACATAATATTTATTACACAACGCTTGCCGGTATGGGGCTATTTCTGATTTTAAATTAGAGCGCTCTTTATACTTTATGAAATACTGTACTCAGGTTAAAATACCAATAACAATAATAAAAAAGACGCCAATATGCACAAATTCCATCAATTAAGCGCAACAAGCTTGCAGGGTCAACCTATTAACTTTAGTGATTTTGAAGGTAAGGTTGTGCTTATTGTTAATACCGCAAGTAAATGTGGATTTACCTACCAATACGAGTCGCTTCAAGCTTTGCATAATAAATATGCCAGCCAAGGTTTAGTTATTTTAGGGTTTCCGTGTAATCAATTTGGTCAGCAAGAACCCGGCGACGCTACACAAATAGAGCAAGGATGTTTGATTAATTTTGGTGTGAGTTTTTTAATGGCGGCCAAAGTAGATGTAAACGGTAAGCATGCTCACCCAGTCTTTCGTTTTTTAAAATCGGCTTTACCTGGTTTTTTAACACGTAAAATAAAGTGGAATTTTACTAAATTTTTAATTGCCGCAGATGGCACGCCAATTAAACGTTATGCACCTTTTACTAAACCCGAAAAGCTAGAACTTACAATTCAACAAGCTTTGGCACAGGCTAAAAGCACGCTTTAAAAAGTAATAAAGAGGCGCAAGGCCTCTTTATTGCCAATACTATTGAAACTTAAACATACACATAACTGCACATTTAAACTCTCAATATTAATTGGTATTTTATTTATACTAGTGAAATTTAATCGGTGTAATCGCTTAAATCGTCTTCGCCTAGATTTTTACGCAAGCGTTTTTGCTCAAGGTAGTCTTCCAACTTCTTTTTAACCTTTTGCTTGTTCTTATCGTGTTGATTACGGCCGAGCATTTCGTACTCGTCTTCAACAAAATCGTCATCTAGCGCATCGTAACTAAATGTCTTACCCACAACCCACTCCATAAAGTGTTTGAGACCAACCAAGGATTTTATTATCGCAATAGTCGGTAAAATTAAAATGTTTAACGTCAAAATGCCGTGCAAATTAACATCAAAATAAAGCCACGTGACTACTGTAAATAGTCTTCATGTCAGTAATGTGAATAAATAGCGCTAAATTTGAATTGAGGAAAGTGAGAGTTTTTTATCGTATCGATAAATAAAATTTATTAATTTTTATTAGTTAGCCAATTTGACTAAAAAATAGTTATTTATTAATTAATTTCATTTACTAAAAAACAAACAAAAACAGTTAAGCATATGTTTTATATTAAAAAATAAAACTGGCATCAAACTTGTTATTAATTAATCGTCATCAACAAAAAGTAGAGAACAAACATGAAAAAATTACTATTAGTTAGCGCATTAATTTGTTCACCAGCCGCTATGGCTCATAACGATAACGATTCTGCAATTTCATTTAGTAATGATGAATGTAACGTCGAATTTAAAAATGATGTGCGCATTAAGCCAAACGAATTGGAAATTTTTACCGTCAACAATAAAACCATGCAGTTTAATACCCATGGTGACTTAACTGTAAATGGCGAATTTGTAGCACTTAATAACTCACAACGCGAAGCGCTAACCAAGTACTCTGATAGTTTACGCACACAATTACCTGAAGTAGCTAATATAGCGCTAGAAGGCGTTAAAATTGCCGGTGTGGCATTAGAAGAAGTAGGCAATGCATTTAATATTGACGGCCTTGATAATATGTCAGAGCTTATGGATGACATTAAAATCGAAGTAGAAAACACATTTTACCAACAAGGTACATTTGTAATGGGCCAACAAAGTTTTAATCAATTTGGCGAAAACTTTGAACAACAATTTGAGCAGCAGATAGAAACAGCGGTTGAATCAGCAGTGATGCAATCAATGGGCAGTATTTTAGTAGCTTTAGGTTCTGAGTTACTTGGTTCAGGCGGTGATATGGATGCCTTTGAACAACGTATGGAAAATATGGGTGCACAAATAGAAGAGAAAGTAGAGCTACATGCAAGCGCACTTGAAGAACGTGCTAACTCTTTATGTGGAAGCTTTGCTGATATAGCAAAACAAGAAGAGCAATTAGTAATGCAAGTGCCTGAGCTTGAAGGTTACCAGTTATTTAGTTTTAAACAGAATTAGTACAGCAAACGTTATTTAACATCCCTTTGGCAGCATTTAAGTTTACTTAAATGCTGCTTTTTTATGTTTCGCAAACTTATACCAACCTGCATAAATCTTTGATCAGTTTAACGAATTAAATTGCACTATAACTTCGTTAAAATTTTTTATTTAGAACAACTAGATACAAAAACTTTTGCCTAGCTCTAGCGTAATTTTCTTAACGTTAAATAGACCCCATATATAAGCAGATTGGTATTACTTTTGTAACTATTCAGCCTCATCTGAAATGAATATATCAGGCAGCTGAT
>NZ_WTKZ01000071.1:0-19386 GCF_011378805.1 Pseudoalteromonas sp. Z9A6 | reverse complement strand
TGTTACCCTGGAATTTTAAAACATAGGTGTAGTTCGCTAGACGCTCACGAATGGGCAGGCTTTTCTATTCGTTATTCATTTTGGGCTAAAGCGTATTATGAGCAACAAAAAGCCAAGGGTAAGCCGCACAACAGCATTATTAGATCACTGGCATTTAAATGGATAAGGATTGTATTTAGGTGTTGGAAAACGAATACACCCTACGATGAATCAACGTATTTAGCAGCATTAAAACGCAGAGGCTCACCACTTTTAAAATTTGCAATTAATAGCTAAATTTTACTAGTCGTCCACCTCAGGGCGTGTTGTTATAGGGCTGGCTCACTTTCTTGGGGAACAGACACAGCAGACTCTAACTCTAATATTTCTGAATACAACGTGGTCAAGTGTTCAATAGTTAAATCTAATATCGGTTCATACATAAAAGAATTAAGGTGAATATTAGAGCTGACAGTAATACTAACTTTCTCAAGGGTTTTGATAGCATTACTATCTGGCAATTCTTTTACATATGACTTTATTAATGCGCCAAATTGATTCTTTGATTGACACCAATAAGCGTCGTTTTCTTTTATTTTACGCATTTCTTCAATAAGAAAAATTTCAGAAGTCATTCTAATAGCAATTGATAAAAGAACTTTATCCTCTAAATTAAGGCCATCGTGATTGGCCCTATTCTTGATCTCGTTAGCTTTAGAAAATAGTAATTCTTTAAATGAATTTGTATTGTTAGTTGGGTAGGTTGTGCCAAATAATCGATTATAAATTTCATAATACTCCCCAATTGTGATTTGGGAGGTATCTTCTTTCCAGTGAAGCAAGCTAGTCAGCTTTAAGTAGTCAGGATCATCTTCACCTTTTATGTATTCAAGAAGATTTCTTGTAAAAGGTACAGTTGCGCATAAGATAAAATCACTACTTGTTATGTGCTCTTTCCACTTACCAATAAAATAATTTTTTATACCTTCAGCTTTTGATAGTTTTATGCCATCAGCCGTTCTACTAGCCATTAAGCATCTTTCATAATGTACGAAGCTATTTGATAAAGTCCTGAAGAAATCAAAATTATGGGTCAAAATTAATTGTGAAAAATACTCTACTTTTGATATATCCTCAAGATATTGAACAATTGCATGCTTATTCTTATAGTCAAAAGAATCCGCAACGTCGTCAATAATAAAAAGTGTTGGCGCTGACTTCCTTTTTCTATCTTCGACTTCAAAGATAAAATTAAGAAGATAGAGTGCACGCTTCTCTCCTTGGCTTAAAGACTTTATTTCACTTCTGGTACAATCTATTCGATCATCACCATCTTTAAACGTGAATTTTAATTTTGCTTTATCTTTTCCTAAAGCAGCTTCAACTTGGTTGAATAGTGACAAAGTGAATGGCATATCCACAAAGCGGTTATTAAAAAGCTCTATAGCTTTAGACCAATTCGGTGCTTCTGTTGCTGCGTCTAATTCGATTTGTCGTAGCTCAGTCTGATTGGCAGAGAATGCTTCTAGAAATACGTCAGTATCTGGACTGTTTTGAATATAAAAAGCCCACAAGCTCCTCTTGAATTCTACTTGATTCTCAGGCTTAACATTATGTAAAAGCAAATCAACTTCTGTTGCGGAAATACTTTCCAATAATGAAATCAACGCTTGAGTTTGCGCATTTTTAGATAAGTTACCTCTTAACTTTTTAAGCTCAGCATCACTGTCGATTGATTCATGCACAATTTTCATCTTTTCTTGAAGCTCTTCGTAATCAATTGAAGAAGCATCACCTTTTAGGTGAACTTTATGCCCACCTGCAAAGTACCCTTGGTTGTTTAAGGTGTTAAAAGAAGTATCAGCTTTTACAGGGTTAAAAACTCCGCGACTATAAATAGAACCTGTCTGATTAAAAAGCTCTTGATATCGTTGATTAAACTCATTAGATTTTGATAAAAATTCAGGACTCTCTAATATCGCAATAGCTTTAGGGTCAAAGATATCATTATAAATAAAACTTCCTAAATCATCTCCAATGACAATTTCTTTTGCTAACTCTATCGCTCTTACAAAATCATCTGCGTGAAAGTCATTTATCAGTTTATTTTCGACATCATCTTTTTTTATTTTTGATTTTTTTTGGAGTGATGTACCAAGCTTTGATTTCAGCTTATTAATATTTGAAATTAATGAGTCATATCTAGCCTTACTTTCCTGATTAATAAGAATATTCGTTACAGCTTCATTATCAGAGTTTATTTCTATTTCAGATTTAAGAACGTATATTTGTTCCTTTTGGATATCGACATTATCAACTTCAACAATACAAGTTGTTTGGCGATTAAAACGCTCTTCTTTTGGTTTTTCACCTTTTGATAAAGCATCAAAAGTTCTAGAAAACGATGTTTTCATCAATCCATTTGGGGCATAGATTGAGTAAGCTTTAGCTTTTCCTCGGGCATTCGACAAATCAAAAGCTTCATCTAATGAAGAAATACCGTAACAGTTTTCAAGACGTACTTTAAGGTTATCCATAACTCATCCTTTTAATTATTCACTGAGGGTAGGTTAATCATCTAGCCCTATAACAGCTTATTGAACACCATTTTAGCGGTTCATAACACACTAAAACGGCGTATATTTCATACCCTGATAATTTCACCAAAAATTACTTTTGTAAACGAGTAATTAAAATAGCTAGGAATTGATCTTGTTATTTTGCACCAAAACGGCGTTTAATAATGTTGTCGCACAAAATTAGCCTTCTACTCAAATAAGCAGGAATAAATTTAACTTTTTAATGTCCGCTTATCGCTCTTTTGAGGCATTCGCCTCAACACGTTTTGGGGCAGAAACGAGTTACGCTTTAATGTCCGCTATTGGCACAGAGCCGTCCTTCGGCTCAAACTTATTTTTGTCCAAAAACGATTTTATCTGACAGTCTGCTTCTCGCTCAAATAAGCCCCCGAAAAGTGGCTCATATAGCTATCTAGGTTAACGCTTTCGAAAAACAAAAGTAAATTTCCTATAACTACCTTTGAAGCACTAGAAACGGAAGTTTGCTTCCGAAATATAGTGATATAGGCTTACAAATCGGAAGTTTACTTCCGTTTTGTACTTTAAGATTATAAACCGGTGTTTAATGAAAGACTGGGAAGTCTAGAGGTACAAGCAAACATTGGGTTATTAAATTTAATAATTAGCTTTTAGCTAAATTTAGAAAAACTTTAAAGCTGGTAGTTTGATTATTTGAACTGACCTCTATATTTCCACCGTTTGCTTGTGCTAGAGCTTTAACTATTGCAAGCCCTAAACCAGCTCCATCGCTGTGTCGTTGGCGCGATTTATCGGGTCGATAAAAGCGGTCAAATAAATAAGGTAAATGCTCAGAAGGTATTCTCTCCCCAGTATTAATCACTGAAATACATATTTTTTCAGCGGTAAATATTTCACTATTTACTGTGATTGATGAGCCTTTTGGGGCATACCTTATTGCATTGGATAGGAGGTTTGATAATAATTGGCGAAAGTGTAATTTGTCACAATAAAAACAAAAGTTTTGACCTTTTTTCTTAAATGTAATCAATGAGTCTTCAGCCAAAGCATCAAAGTACTCAAATAATGCTTCAATTTCATCATGGCTTTTTAGAGTATTTTGAACGGGTTTAACCAGTCCATTCTGAGTTTTTGCAAGCCAAAGCATATCACTAACCATCTTAGTTAGTCGTTCCAGCTCTTCTAGATTAGAAAACAATAATTCTTGATACTCTAACAACTGTCTTTTTTTAGATAAACCAACCTGTGTTTGAGTGATTATATTTGTTAGTGGAGTACGTAACTCATGCGCAATATCACTAGAGAAATTTGATAAACGAATAAATTCACCTTGGAGTCTGTCGAGCATCGAGTTAAACGACTGCACCATATTAACAAGCTCAATAGGCACTTTATTTTCATCAAGCCTTACATCCATCTTATTAGTTTGGATGTCATGCATTTTCTGACTCAAACCTCGTAAAGGGTTCAATCCTTGATGTATAGCAAACCAAGCCACCAATAAAATGAGTACCGCAGAGCCAAACATAATAGCCCAAAGGCTTTGTTGAAATTGATTGAGAAAGTGTAAATGAAAGCTCATGTCTATCGCTGTAGTAATTTTGTATTGCTGTTGCCCAGTACTTAAATTACTCACCAGAGCTCGGTAGGTGTGGGTATCATTTTGCCATGAGGTAATGTTGTTACGGTTAAAGCCAGCTGAAGCATTAGCACTCATTACAAAATCACTAAAATCTCGTTCAGAACTTTGAAAAATGAGCTCTCCTTTTGCGGTATTTACCTGATAGTAAACACCGTGATGACCCGCTACAGCGTTAGATAATTCATTTTTAAGTTTCAGGTTTGATTTATACTGTTGTCTTAAAACTAATTCAATAGATTGATTAATAACATGCAGTTCACTACTATCTTGCTGGAAAAAATGATGTTTTATCGAACTATTTATTAAGGTGGCAACTAAAGTTAAGCACGCAATAACGGTTACAGCCACAAACAACACAACACGCATCGTAAGTGATAAAGGCCGTGACTTAATAGCCATCAGTTTCAACCTCTAATTTATAGCCCATACCACGAACTGTATGAATTAATTTAACAGTAAAGTCATCATCAACTTTTGCTCTTAGCCTACGAATGGCAACATCAATCACATTGGTGTCGCTATCAAAATTCATATCCCATACTTGAGAAGCAATTAACGAACGTGGCAGTACTTCACCTTCGCGCCGTAACAATAGTTCAAGTAAGCTAAACTCTTTATTACTCAATAAAATACGCTTGCCTGCACGTTGTATTTTTCGCTTTGGAATATCCATTTCTAAATCAGCAACGATCAGTATATCGTCAACTGTTTGTACTGCACCACGGCGAATAAGAGTGCGTACTCTTGCTAAAACTTCAGCAAAAGCAAAAGGCTTTATTAAATAGTCATCAGCACCAAGTTCGAGCCCCTTTACTCTATCGTCTATGCTATCGCGAGCAGATAAAAATAGTACTGGGGTTTTGTTATCTGCTTCACGTAGCGACTGTAAAATTTTCCAACCGGATACGTCAGGTAACATGACATCAAGTATTATTACATCAAATAATTCGGTCATTGCTAGGTGATGGCCGTCAAGACCATTGCGCGCCAAAGAAACCTGAAAACCAGCTTCACTTAGTCCCTGTTTTAAATAATCTCCTGTCTTTGATTCATCTTCAACAACTAATAAGCGCATACAATTCCTTCATTAAAGTCCTAACAACTACCTCTGCAAATATTATGCAGTATCTGTCACTACAGCAACATGACACCAACATTACAACTTTGTAATGTTCGCGTCATGTTTAAGACAGGTCTATTTTCTATACTCAATACATATTCTGGTATGAAGGAGTAAGGAAATGGGGTTTAAAAAGTCATCACAACAGGTTAGCACACCACGAAGACGATTTGTTCAAGGCTTAATTGCAGGAGGTGTACTTGCTGTTTTTCCGAGTGTATTACATGCTGCATCATCTTTAGTAGCAGGAACAATAACAGGCACTGTACCCGAACTTAGCGGCGAAGTAATTGATCTGGTTATAGATGAATCGCCGGTTAACTTTACTGGCGTAGTACGTATGGCGACAACTATCAATGGATCTATACCCGCTCCTACCTTGCGCCTCAAAGAAGGCGATGACGTTACTATTAGAGTAACAAATAAGTTATCAGTACCGAGTTCAATTCATTGGCATGGCATTATTTTACCGTATCAAATGGATGGCGTACCAGGTATCAGCTTTAAAGGCATTATGCCGGGCGAAACCTTTGTTTATAAATTTAAACTGCAACAAAGCGGTACATATTGGTATCACTCACATAGTGGCTTTCAAGAAATGACAGGCATGTACGGTGCATTAATTATTGAACCGCGAGAAAACGATATTATTAGTGCAGATAACGAGCATGTTATTCAATTATCTGATTGGACTGATGATGACCCAATGGCGCTGTTCCGTAAATTAAAAGTACAGAGTGATGTATTTAACTTCAATCAACCCACTGTCCCAGAGTTTTTCGATGACGTTTCAAGCAGCAGTATTTCAAATGCTCTACAGCGCCGAAAAATGTGGAATCAGATGCGAATGAATCCTACAGATTTAGCTGATTTATCTGCATCAGCAATGACTTTTTTAATGAACGGTAGTACTCCAATGGCAAACTGGCGTGGATTATTTAAAGTCGGTGAAAAGCTTAGGTTAAGGTTTATTAATGGCTCTAGTAATAGCTTTTTTGACGTGCGTATCCCCGAGTTAAAACTAACGGTTGTACAAGCAGATGGGCAAAACGTTGAACCAGTGACAGTTGATGAATTTAGATTCGGCCCTGGTGAAACCTACGACGTAATTGTTGAGCCTAAAAATGATGCCTATACGATTTTTGCTCAAAGTATGGATCGCTCTGGTTACGCAAAAGGAACTTTATCAAGCTCGCCTAATATTGATGCGCCAGTACCTGCACTTGACCCTGTTGAATGGTTAACGATGACCGATATGATGGGCAATATGACCCACGGCGGTGAGCACTCTGCAATGGCTGGTATGGCAGGCATGTCAGGTATGAACTCTAAAGAAATGGATCATAGCGCTATGGACCACGGTGCAATGGCAATGGATCATAGCAAACATGGTATGTCTGAAAACCCATTAGCGGTTGCCAGCTCTAAAGTGCGTCATGCAAAAACGGAGTATGGAGCTTCAGTTGATATGCGCGTTGATATGCCTAGAACAAATCTTGATGATCCTGGTATTGGTTTACGTAAAAATGGTCGTCGTGTTTTAACACTTGCAGATTTACACTCACTTGAAGGGATCACTAACCAGCAAGAGCCAGAAGCTGAAATTGAGCTGCATTTAACCGGAAACATGGAGCGTTATAGCTGGTCATTTGATGGCTTAGAATTTGGTAAAAGCACGCCAGTGCATATGAAGCATAACCAACGTTTAAGAGTTATTTTACAAAACGATACCATGATGACACACCCTATGCATTTGCATGGTATGTGGAGTGATTTAGAAAACGAGCAAGGTGATGTGCAAGTACGACGTCATACGATTCCTGTTCAACCCGCACAAAGAATCAGCTTTTTAACCACCCCTCATGATGTAGGTCGCTGGGCTTGGCATTGCCATTTATTATTCCATATGGATGCCGGTATGTTTAGAGAGGTAGTCGTATCATGAAACAATTAAAACTATCTAAATCATTCGGTTTATTAATGTTAACTGGGGCTTCATTAATTAGTTTCCCTTTATTAGCGCAAAGTGAAATGGCACAAATGAATAGCGCTAAGATGCAACCACAAGGAGGAAGTGCACCTAAAGATGCAAGAGACCCCCATGCTTACTCTGCGGGAACAACTTTAACAGAAGGCCCATATGCGCTTGAGGGCAATGAACGATTAACACTCGCTGATGAGCATCCATTTTATGCATTACTAGGCGATCGTCTTGAATATAACGAGCAAGCAAACGCAGGTGTATTTGACTTACAAGCATGGTACGGCACTACCTTTGATCGATTGGTAATTAAAACCGAGGGTGATTTCAGCGAAGGAAGTATTGAAGAAAACCAAACCGATATTTTATGGGGTCACGCCGTATCAGCATATTGGGATACTCAAGCAGGTGTTCGTCTTGATTACAATAAAGAAGGTGAAAATCGGCAATGGTTGGCTTTTGGCTTACAAGGTTTAGCCCCTTATTGGTTTGAACTTGATATGACAGCATACGTAGGTGAGCGAGGCAATACCGCATTTACGTTAGAGGCAGAGTACGAACTATTACTCACGCAAAAGCTAATTATACAACCGCGAGCCGAAATTACACTTTATGGCAAAAACGATAAACAAAACGAACTTGGAAGTGGCCTATCAAGCAGCGCGATTGGCTTTAGGGTTCGTTATGAATTTACACGCCAGTTTGCGCCCTATATTGGCGTTGAATGGAGCAATAAATTTGGCAATACCGCCGACTATGCCACATCAAGTGGACAAAGTAGCAACAACACCGCATTTGTTGCGGGTATTAAATTTTGGTTTTAATCATTTTAAATAAGAGGTAATTATGAAGTTTTTTAATTCTGCAGTAGCTATTTTAGGTTTAGTACTTACATTTTCCGCATCAGCGCATATATCACTCAAGCAATCAACACCTGCGCAAGAAGCCATGTTAATGAAAAGCCCAGAGCAATTTTCGTTAACTTTTGGTGGTGAAGTAAGGCTAGCAAAAGTCATCATCAAAGATGAAAAAAATAAATCAATAAACTTTGATTTCAAACCAAGCTCTACCCCAAGCACAGACTTTAGTTGGTCATTGCCGAGCTTAGTCCAAGGGACTTACACGGTTAAATGGACAGCACTGGGTGGTGATGGACATAAAATGACCGACACGTTTAGATTTATGGTACACAAAAGTGAATCGCATAAGATGATGCAAGAACAATCTAATACCCACAGCAAACATAATCATTAAGTAGCAACATAATGCAATTAAGTGAATGGTCAGTACTCTTACTATTATTAAAACTAGCAAGCTATATCGCAATTGCAGGGCTTGCGGGCACTTTATTAATGCGCTTTATGTGTGGCAACAGCAATGTTGCAGGGCATCACTTAATTAGCTTTTATCAGTTCTTAAAACGTTGGCAAATTACGTGTGTAGTTACAGGTAGTATTGCTGCACTTTTACAAGTACCAATAGAAGCTGGAGCAATGGCTGAATCAGGCTTTATGGGAATGTTTGACCCCTTTATGCTTGAAATTGTTTGGCAATCAGTCATAGGTGACCAAGCAACGTTTAGAATACCAGCGCTTATTATTGCTCTAATTAGCGCATGTATGTGGAGTGTGGAATCAGATGATAACGTAGCAGGTTATAAAAACGGTGCCGTTATACTAATCATGCTTGGGTTTATCGCTTATAGCTTCACTTTTACTGGGCACAGTGCAAATGAAAATGGGTTAGTGAAAAGTATTTTAACCTTTCACCTTATTGCCATTGCGAGCTGGTTAGGGTCATTGTGGCCGCTTTACAAAAGCTGCACTTTACTACCTACCAGTGAAGTAAAGCGGTTAATGCATTACTTTGGTCAACTCGCTATTGTTATTGTATTTGTACTACTTATTTCGGGCTTAACTCTGCTCCTGCAGTACCTAGAGTCATTTTCTGCATTGTTTACATCAGATTATGGGCAACTAATTTTATTAAAGCTGTTACTCGTCAGCGCGATGCTGCTCCTAGGTGCATGGCATAAGCTTTTTTTAGTCCCGCAAATCACTCAACAACACCATATAAGTATATTAAAACGCTCGATTACTGTTGAAATAGTAATTGCCCTGTTTGTGCTTATTACAACAAGTGTATTTACCACACTTGTTGGTCCGCCTATTTAACGATTAATAAAAAGGGAAACGTATGTTAATTAAATCCTTTAATTTAAAAATTTTATTGCTACTAATTTTTAGCACTGTTAGTTCTTTTACTGTTAGTGCACATGACGATGAAAAATATTCAAAAAAAGGCAAGGCCTTTGTCAATGTTGATAGCGAGGCTGCAAAAACAGTCAGCCTATTTCATGCATCTCTAAAACAAGGTAATCGCGAAGCTGCACGTAAATTACTGGCCGACGATGTCATCATTTTTGAAGGCGGAAGTGTTGAGCGTTCTGCAGATGAATACGCGAAACATCATATGATAGCGGATATGAAATTCTTAAGTGCTGTTAATAGTGAACTACTAGAGCATCAAGTTTACACAAATGGAGACATAGCTTACTCAATTTCAAGAAGTAAAACTCAAGGAAAGTACAAAGGAAAAGATATTAAGTCTATGGGAATGGAATCAATCACATTAAAAAACACCGATACAGGTTGGAAAATCACTCATATTCATTGGTCAAATTAAGGAGTTAACAATGCGAGTAATCTACATTACCTCAGCGTTATTTTTATCATTAACTATGTCATTTTCGGCGATAAGTATCGAAAAACAACATAAAGCATTAATAACTTATGAGAATTCAGAAAAACCTAAAATTGAGCTTACCGTTTATAAAAGTAAAAATTGTGGATGTTGTAATAAGTGGATTGCTCATTTGAGCGAAAACAATATTCAAACAAAAGCAATTAACGTCAATGACATGGGGACGATTAAATCTCAGTATCAAATAAAACCAAATATGCGGTCATGCCATACAGCCGTTTCAGCCGATGGATTTGTATTTGAAGGTCATGTTCCCGCCAAACATATAAAACAGTTTTTAGCTGAACAACATCCTGAAAAGACGATAGGGCTCTCTGTTCCCGCTATGCCTGCTGGTACGCCAGGTATGGAAATGGGCGATCGCTTTTATAAATATAATATTGAAATGCTTACGCACGATTTACAGCAAAATACTTATAAGCATATTAGCAAATACGCTGAGCAGTTTTAACACTTATGGCACAACTCTTGATGTAATATTAAACATTGATTCAATGATTAAATATATAGTGGGTTTACGCCTAATAACCTGTAAGAATTACCCATTGGTATAAATGATATACAAAGTAAATGATAGAAAGGAGCCATCTAATGTCGCAGTATTTAAAGCTTTTCTTAATGATAGCCACATCAACATTAGTCATGTTTGTACTGATGTATTTGAATACTTATCAGCTAAGTCATGTTTTTTTTAGTGAAACTCGTACTTATATGGCGCTTTATATGGGAGCCATGATGGCAGTGATAATGCTACTTTTCATGCTCAATATGTATAAAGATAAAAAGAAAAATATAACAGTACTCATTGCTAGTGTTACCGTATTTGCGGGAAGTTTATTTTTAGTTCGATCACAAGCGACTGTTGATGATAGCTCATGGATGTCGGCGATGATCCCACATCATTCAATTGCAATACTCACCAGTGAAAGGGCAAAAATCAAAGATAAGCGAGTCCAAGAGCTTGCAACAAATATTATTGAGGCACAGCGTCGTGAGATTAAAGAAATGCAGTGGTTACTAAAGGATATAGAGAAAAATGGCCTAGCAGAAACTCAGGAGCAAGCACAATCTAGGACCGTACCGGATTTTAATGCTAAGTAAAATTTTATACCAATACATAAAAGGGAGCTAAACATGAGTAAATCAGCCCAACTTTTTAGAATGGCCACAGATGAGCATATTTGTCCGTTTGGTTTAAAATCAAAAGACCTACTAGAGCGAGAGGGATATACAGTTGATGATCAGCTATTAACTTCTCGAGAGCAAACAGATGAATTTAAAAAACAACACAGTGTAGAAACTACACCTCAAACATTTATTGATAATAAACGTATAGGTGGCTATGTCGACTTACGCGATTACTTTGATAAGCCAAAAGCTGGGCAAGAAGGTACAACTTACACGCCCGTGATTGCGATTTTTTCGGTTAGTTTTTTGCTTAGTGTGGCATTTAGTTTTGCAGCGAATAATAGCTTATTATCAATGCAAACCGCTGAACTGTTTGTAGCCCTAACAATGGCAGTGTTAGCAATACAAAAGCTTCAAGACTTATTTAGCTTTACTAATTCATTTATAACCTATGACTTAGTCGCTATGAAAGTAGTCAGGTACGCCTATGTTTACCCATTTTTAGAAGCATTTGTTGGCATTGGAATGATAGCCGGATTACCAGCCTATATTATTGCCCCTATTTCATTGTTCATAGGTGGGGTTGGTGCTGTTTCAGTGATAAAAGCAGTCTATATAGATAAACGAGAGTTAAAATGTGCGTGTGTAGGCGGTGACAGTAACGTACCACTAGGGTTTATCTCCCTAACAGAAAACCTGTTTATGATCGCTGCCGGTATTTGGATGTTTGTTAAGTAAACAACAGCTTTAATTTAAAAACATGATGATGTACTAGTGTGATTACCAAGGGATTATGTCGCTCTAATTACCGAGCGACTTTGTCGTAAATAGCATATCAGCTGTACTAGCTCATATCAGTTCTTACAGTTAAGGTGAATAAGTTTAGACTTCATCAGGCAGACTGCTATGAGCGAGAAGCAGACGTCCATACAAACTCGTTTTTGGACAAAAACGTTTTAGAGTATTTATTTGGTAATTCCTAATCAGCCGACGTGTCAGCGGTCGGCTGCATTTTCTTGTAAGCTTTATAGTGCAATACTCTAGTGTTTACACCTAAATATTCATAAGCCGCAGCAGCCTTCATTACCAAATCTTCGTCTCTACACAGAAAAAAATGACAAAATGAAGCAACACCTGCATGCGTCATATCACTAAAGGATGCCCGAAATCTTCTATCTTTTTTCATTTTTGAATCACGATAGTAACCGAGAAAATTTAACTGGTGATAGACTGCGTTGACTTTCTCTTGAATAGTTCTTTCTCTATCCGAATCTGCTTCAAAGCTACGAGGTTTCACTCCAAAAAATGTTTCTATACCAATTCCTGAGAATTCTTCAATGCCTGATAAAATCTGCCATATTTTTTCCACCACGTTTGGCGGTTTTACATTTTTTAATATAACTGGCCCAATTCCCGTTTTGGCCTCGAACTCTGAAACTGGGGATTCGCCTCCTTCATCAAGTTCCTCTGCTACTCTCGAAGATTGACTGCTCATCAACGCAGGCAAATCTGCAATAAGCTTTTTGATACTTTCTATATGTATGGTTTCATCTAGCGCAATTTCGTCAATTCCCTCTAAAGCTTCCATCATGTACTTTTGTAAATCAACAGAACCTTGCTGAAAGATTTCTCCAAAAGACTTATCTGATTGTCCCCCGTAAAATTTCATGAGCATCTCAGACATGCCAAAATCGCCACTACAGCTTTCCGATTGATTTGCTAAAAAGCGCTTATAGGTATCACTTGCTAGATGTAGTGGCTCGCGAACATAATCCCTCTGACTTGATTACATCGTACATTTTGGACTCACATTAAGTGAGAATATGACCGGTGCCTGACTCACTTTAATTGACAATGAACTCACGCTAATCGAGAACGGGCTTGCAAACATAATCAGTCGGCTCACTTTATTTAAGAATAACGACAGTTCATAAAAATGGACGTTAAAAGATACCGTTCGTTAGTTTATGCATATAAAGCAGCCTGCGCCATTACTTATTTAAGCGTCAAAACTTAAAGCGTGAAAGCTTAGGTATGTATCGGTTAGTGTCAGACTTATATTTTAGAAAATCATCGCCATGCACTTTCTTCAAATAAGGCTCTTCAATTTGTCGAACAATCACTTCAATGCAAATCCAACATACAAAAACACATGCCCAAAGCAGCAAATGTGGGAACGTTATACACACCCCTGCCCAAAATAGAAAAATACCAAAGTAAATGGGGTTGCGAGACTTTGCGTAAATCCCGTGGGTAATAAGTGCAGTCGTTTCTTGCTGGTCAACGCCAATACGCCATGAATCTCCCATTTGAATTTGAGACAACAAAGTTACAGCAATTCCGCAGGCGCCAATCAAGGAGCCGAGAAGCTGAAATGGAATTGAAGGAACAAATAGTAGGGGCGCACGTCCTAAGTAACCAAAAAGAACTAGACCAAATGCAAAGCAAAACGTAACCACGAATATAGCCCCTGGTACAATTTCTATTAATGGTGCGTTTATAGATGCTGCTCTTATACCAAAATCACCATTTCTCTTATATTGAACAAAGCTTCTACCGAGGACGGCTAGCGCCAAAAAACTACTAATTAAAATAAGCGAAACCATATCTATCCTTATCGTACATGACGTTAAGAATATGATTGTAAAGTCTATACTTAATAAAGAGTCAATAGGTACCTAAAAATCGTTCAGGTAAAACTTGGGCATTTACGAATAAATGCCCAAGAACACTACTGATCCCCTTTACTATGCACGAGTCGATAGAGTACAGGCAGCACTACCAGTGTTAGCAAGGTTGACGATATTATCCCGCCGATGACCACCGTGGCCAAAGGCCGTTGCACCTCTGCACCTATGCCCGTATTGAGCGCCATGGGCACAAATCCAAGGCTTGCCACTAGTGCTGTCATTAATACCGGACGCAAGCGAATAAGTGCCCCTTCAACAATGCTATTCACTAATTCTCCGGTTTCTAGCAAACGTTGCTTGATGAAGGACAGCATTACCAATCCGTTTAATACGGCAATCCCAGACAACGCGATAAATCCTACCGACGCGGATATGGATAAAGGCATATCCCTTAACCAAAGAGACATTACACCGCCTGTTAATGCCAAAGGGATACCTGTGAAGATAATCAACGCATCGCGTATAGAACCAAACGCAATTACCAGCATTGTCAAAATCACAAACAACGTAACCGGTACCACAATCGTCAATCGTTGACTCGCACTTTCGAGCTGCTCAAAGGTTCCACCATAGTCGAGCCAATAACCAGCAGGTAAATCTACTTCATCATTAATTCTCGCCTGAGCTTCTTCAACAAAAGTGCCAATATCTCTGTCACGCACATTTGCTGTGACAACAATACTACGTTTGCCATTCTCCCGGCTTATTTGGCTAGGTACTTCTTTAAATGCAAGTGTGGCTAATTCGCTTATTGGTACATGCTCACCAGAGGGCGTGACTATGGGAACGCTCTCAAGCTGAGTGAGTTCATTTCGAATGTCGTCGGCATATCGCACGACAATTTCAAAGCGTCTGTCGCCCTCAAAAATCATTCCAGCGGTTTCTCCACCTGTCGCAGCATTGAGCCATAACTGCAAGTCGGCTATATCCAAACCAAAGCGTGCCAATTGATCAGGCTTTGGTGTGACGGTGAAGATTGGAATGCCTTCTACCTGCTCAAGCCTCGCGTCATCAGCTCCTTCAATCGTTGAAATAACGGTCAAAATGTCAGAAGCAGATGCAAAGAGCGTATCTAAGTCATCCCCAAATAGCCTTATCCCCAAATCTGCCCTTACGCCACTAATCAATTCGTTAAAACGCATTTGTATAGGTTGCGTAAATTCATAATTATTGCCGGGCAAAGTAAACAAGTCCTCTTCAAACGTTTTCACTAACTCAGCTTTTGTCATTGATGGATCGGGCCATTGCTCCCGAGGCTTTAAAATAACAAACGTATCAGTAATGTTTGGTGGCATAGGGTCGGTGGCGACCTCACCCGTACCCGTGCGACCGAATACCGTCTGTACTTGCTCATACTGCATAAGTTTCGCTTCAAGAGTTTTTTGCATTTCAACTGCTTGTTCTACCCCAGTCCCAGGGATGCGTATCGCTTGTACTAAGATATCACCTTCATTGAGCTGGGGAATAAACTCGGAGCCTAATTTACTGCCCATCCATAAACTGCCGACAACCAAAGCACTCGCTGCTACTACCACTAGCCATCTAAAACGCAGCGCTCCGGTTAAAACAGGACGATAGACTGCCTTTGCACCTTTAATAATTGGGCTTTCTTTTTCGCTAATTTTACCTCTCATGAAAATTGCTATCGCCGCAGGCACTACGGTAAAACAAAATACCATTGCGGCAAGCAAAGCCATTATCACGGTCGCTGCCATGGGGTGGAACATTTTACCTTCGACGCCAGTGAGCGTGAACAAGGGGATATAAACAATGGTAATGATCAATACACCAAACAAACTGGGGCGTATGACTTCATTAGTGGCTTCATATACAACATTCAGCCTTTCTTTGAGCGGTAGAGTAGCGCCGTTTTGTTTCTGGGATTCGGATAATCGTCTGATACAGTTTTCAACAATGATAACTGCGCCATCGACAATCAAGCCAAAATCCAGTGCGCCTAAACTCATCAAGTTAGCAGACACATCTGTTTTGACCATGCCCGATATCGTGGCAAGCATTGCCAAGGGTATTACAGCGGCGGTAATAAGTGCAGCTCGCACATTCCCAAGCAAAACGAATAGCACAACGATGACAAGTAAAGCGCCCTCGACGAGGTTTTTCTGCACTGTGTCGATGGTTTTGTCAACGAGGCTTGTCCTATCGTAAACCGCTTCAAGGATTACGCCCTCGGGTAAGCTTGTTTTAATGGTTTCGAGCTTACTGTCCACAGCTTTGGCGACCGTACGAGAGTTTTCTCCCACTAACATCATTGTCGTGCCAATCACTGTTTCTTGGCCATTTAACGTGCCGGCTCCAGAGCGCAGCTCTTTACCGAGGTTGATTTGGGCGATGTCTTGAATTTTTACCGGTACGCCATCAATGATCTTAACAACCACTTGGCCGATATCGTCGATGCCCTTAAGTTGGGCTTCCGATCTGATCAGTACTTGTTGCCCATTTTGTTCTACAAAACCAGCGCCTTGATTCGCATTGTTGCGTTCTAGCGCACTGAGAAGGTCACCTGTACTTATCCCAAAGTTTATCATTGCGACTGGATTAGGATTCACATGATATTGCTTTTCAAATCCGCCTATCGCATAAACCTCGGTCACCCCCTCAACAAGCGACAATTGGGGCTTAATTACCCAATCATGGATCTCCCTTAATGCCATAGCATCATAGGGTTGACCGTTGTCCTGTCGCGCCTGAGGCTCAGCACTTAACGAGTACATGTAAATTTCACCCAAGCCTGTGGCGATAGGGCCCATTTCAGGGGTTAACCCTGTTGGCAATTGCGCCGCGATGGCGGTGAGACGCTCGTTGACGAGATTTCGTGCGAAATATAAATCAGTGCCCTCTTTAAACACGACTGTGACTTGCGACAAACCATAGCGTGATATCGAGCGGGTATACGATAAATTAGGCAAACCGGCCAGCGAGGTTTCAACTATAAACGTTATGCGTTGTTCAGTCTCCAAAGGCGAGTAACCTGGGGTTGCGGTATTTATCTGCACTTGCACGTTGGTGATATCAGGCACAGCATCAATCGGCAATTGTTTGTAACTGTACATACCAAAAAAGGCGACAAACAAGGCGAACAACATCATGACACCACGTCGCTCAATGGATAGACGGAGTATTGGTGCTATCATGTTCTCACCTCACCGTTTTTATGGACTTGGCTTTGCTTTTGACAATAAATGCGCAGGTAATTAGTCATCATCGCCCGCCTCCATTTTTAATAAATCAGCTTTTAGTAGATAGCTATTTTCTACAACGACTTGCTGGCCTATTTGAACGCCCTTCACAATCTCTACTAAACGGTTGTCCGTGTTCCCAAGCTTTACTTGGCGGGGGTAAAATCGCTCCCCTTCTTTGACAAAAACAATGGTTTGCCCATCTAACTCTTGTATTGAACTTTTGGGGAGAGCCAGATTGACTTCTTGGAACCCAATCTGAATATAACCCTCTACCATAGCGCCTAAAGGCCAATAACCACTGCCATTATCAACGTTCACAAACGCGATAGAATAAGGTTTGTCATCAGGTGAGGACGTAATGTGGCTTATACTTGATTGTTGCTGCAATTCCTCAAGCCTTAAAGTGACTTCCATATCAGCGGCAATACGAGTACGTTGTTTGGGGAAAATAGCCAATTGAGCAATTGCGCGAGAGTAATTAGCAACAGAAAGCAGTACTTGACCGTTGGTGAGCTCACCATCATTGGCGTGTCTAGCTATGATTTTTCCAGACATCGGTGAGGTGATTGAGTATTGATTTAAACTCTCGTTTGACTCAATGATTGCCAGTGTGTCACCTTTTTCTACTTTATCTCCAATATTCACCATGATACGTTTTACAACACCGTCGAAGCGGGCACGAATATGACTCAGTGACTCAGGATCATGAACTATCCGCCCAAAGGTTCTGGTTGTGAGCGATAATGTTCCTGATGCGGCCGATGCAGTCACGATATCGTGTTCAAGCATCCGTTCTTGAGATAACACTACGTACTCGGGTCTTTCTTCGGCTTCCTCATCGTCATCATCAGCCAGGGCGACAGAAGCAAACAGTAAAGTAACTAGCATGACTAACATGCCAAGCAAGTCACGTGCGCTAGTAACTAATGTAAATTGTGATTTATTCATTATTTTTTCTCTATTCATTGTGATGATTGAGCAGACGTCGAGGGAGAGTCAGAAAACACGGGAATTCCCGTAAGTGCCTCTAGATCTGCGCTTCGAAGGTGAACTAAGCCTGCGGCTTTTATCATAGTTCGTTGCATATCTATGAGTTGCTGTTGCGTTGTCACCCACTCTATGTAGTTGTAGCGACCACTTTCATAGCCATCCCGCGCCAATTTCAATGCAGATTCCAATGTTGGGACGACATTGTCTTGAAGGGTCGTAACAGTGAGCAAGGCTTGGTCTTTTGCGCTAATGACTTGATTTAATTGGCGAGTGAGTTCACGAATTTTCGCTTGTTTTTGATAGTCTATACTGTCAAGCAATGCGCGCTGTTGTTCGTATTCACCTAGATTCCGCTGCTTGGTATTTAACGGCACCGAAATACTGGCAACTAACGCTGTGTCATCAATTCCCTGCATTCTTCGGATACCGGCTTCCCACGCAATGTCGAACTGCTGACTGGCCTGAACCACTCTCAATCTGGCCTCTTGTACCCGATAGTTATCAGCATAAAGCAGAACGTGTGGATTGCTTTGAAGCTGTGAAAGCATATGTTCAAGTGATAGTGAATTTGGAAACGATAACAGTGTCCCTTCAACTTCCGCAAACGCAGCGTTAGTGTCACCCCACATGATGGCCAGGTCGCGTTTATACTCATTGAGTTTTTGTTCACTTATCAATAACGACAAACGCGCCTGCGACAACGCTGACTCTGCACGTTTTTTCTCAAGTGGTGAAGAAGCCCCCGCTTCAACCCGTGTAGAGACTGTCTGAAGCATTGTGCGAGCCAGCATTTCAGCTCGTTGCTCAGTCTTGTGCAACGCTTGTTGGACAATGACATTGATATATCGTCGAGTTGTTTCACCCAAGATGTCCAGCGTACGAATGCGCCGTTGTGTAAGCAGTTGTGCTTTTTTGAACTCACCACATTCATTCGGCCGCTGACTTTATCTCCAAGCTCGATGACCGACGATAAGGTCAGTGTCAATTCGGCATCTTTGATACCAGACACTTCGCCTGTTCCCAACACATTATCAACTTCAACCCCAACAGACATTTCAGGTCGTAAGCTGGCCATTTTTGATTCACCATCCAAAGCCGAAGATTTAAATTCGAACACAACTAAATCTGGGTTGTTTGATAATGTGCGTTTGAGCGCATTTTCAAGCGTGATTGAAGACTTTTGCGCATTGGCAGATTGAACAGATATGCTCATGGTTACCAGTGCAGCAGATATCAATTTCAGATACGCTGAGCTAGCTTTTTTTATGCCCAATGGGCGTGAAGAACGTGAGCGTCTAGCGAACTACACCTATGTTTTAAAATTCCAGGGTAACA